>DLND01000132.1:27094-27395 GCA_002476905.1 Flavobacteriales bacterium UBA7519 | reverse complement strand
GTAATCTTTTAGAAAGAAACAGAATTTTTATGGACAGAACCATTGGCACGGGTGCCATTTCTGCGGAAAGAGCTTTAAACTATGGTTTTACAGGTCCTAACCTACGTGCTGCTGGTGTAGATTATGATGTGAGAGTGGCGCAACCTTATTCTTCTTACCAGGATTTTGATTTCATCATTCCTGTTGGAACTGCAGGTGATACGTATGACCGTTTTATGGTTCGTCAGCAGGAAGTTTGGGAATCAATTAAAATTATCAAACAAGCTTACGAAAACTTACCGGAAGGTCCGTTCCACGCAGA
>DLND01000132.1:26496-26946 GCA_002476905.1 Flavobacteriales bacterium UBA7519 | reverse complement strand
CGTTCCACGCAGATGTCCCTGAGTTTTATTTGCCAGAAAAGGCCGATGTTTATCAAAAAATGGAAGCTTTGATTTACCATTTCAAAATCGTAATGGGAGAAACTGATGTTCCTAAAGGAGAAGTTTACCACGCTGTTGAGGGTGGAAATGGAGAATTAGGATTCTACCTTGTGAGCGATGGTGGAAGAACTCCTTACAGACTACATTTCAGAAGACCTTGTTTCATCTACTATCAGGCATATCCGGAAATGATTACCGGTTCTGTAATCTCTGATGCGATTGTAACTATGTGTAGTATGAACATCATTGCGGGAGAATTAGATGCATAAATGAAATTATAGATTTTGGATTATAAATTTTAAATTAATCTAAAATCTTTAAATATAAATTAATATCAAAATTGATAAGATTTTTAGAACTACGATTTTCATCTAAAATCTAAAATCTAAA
>DLND01000132.1:1035-26449 GCA_002476905.1 Flavobacteriales bacterium UBA7519 | reverse complement strand
AAATCTAAAATCTAAAATCTTTAAATATGAGCGAAACAATTGCTTTTAAACCTGAAAGCTTAGAACAGGTTCATAAAATAATTGCAAGATATCCAGAAGGCAGACAAAAATCTGCTTTGATTCCGGTATTGCATATTGCACAGAAAGAATTTGGAGGCTGGTTGGCTGTTCCAGTTATGGATTATGTAGCTGAACTGTTAAACATTACGCCGATTGAAGTGTATGAAGTGGCAACATTCTATACGATGTTTAATATGAAGCCAGTTGGCAAATATGTTTTGGAAGTATGCAGAACTGGACCTTGTATGTTAAATGGAAGCGATAATATCCTTAACCACATTCGCACAAAACTAAACATCAAAGACGGTGGAACTTCTGAAGACGGATTATTTACTTTGAAGCCTGCCGAATGTCTAGGAGCTTGCGGATATGCACCAATGATGCAGTTGGGGAAATTCTACCACGAAAATTTGACAATAGAAAAAGTTGACGAAATTATCGATCTCTGCAGACAAGGAGCGATTGATTTAGGTTAATAATTAATTGAGATAATAACTAAGCAAAAAGCCATAAGCCAATTGCTATAAGCTTTTATAAACGATGAGTAAAAAACTTTTACTTAAAAATGCACATATAGAGGGAATCCGATATTTCGAAACTTACCGTAAGCACGGTGGTTACGAAGCAGCGGAAAAAGCTCTTAAAATGAAACCTGAAGAAATCTTGGAAGAAGTTAAAACTTCCGGACTTCGTGGTCGTGGTGGCGCAGGCTTCCCTACCGGAATGAAGTGGAGTTTCCTCGCTAAGCCAGAAGGTGTTCCAAGACATTTGGTAGTGAATGCTGATGAATCTGAACCAGGGACTTTCAAAGACAGATATCTAATGGAGTTTCTTCCTCATCTTTTGATTGAAGGAATGTTAATTTCGTCTTACACTTTAGGTTCCAATACATCCTATATATATATAAGAGGAGAATATTCTTGGATTCCGGATATTTTGGAAGAAGCCATCGAAGAAGCGAAAGCTGCAGGATTTCTTGGAAAAAATATCTTAGGAACTGGTTTCGATTTGGAAATTTATGTCCAGAGAGGTGCTGGTGCTTACATTTGCGGTGAAGAAACGGCTCTTCTTGAATCTCTTGAAGGAAGAAGAGGAAATCCAAGATTGAAGCCACCTTTCCCAGCTGTAAAAGGACTTTGGGAAAGACCAACAGTGGTAAACAATGTTGAGTCTATCGCAGCAGTTGTTCCAATCATCGAAATTGGTGGTGCTGAATATGCCAAAATTGGTGTAGGAAGGTCAACAGGAACTAAATTGATTTCTGCTTGTGGTAATATCAACAAACCAGGCGTTTATGAAATCGACATGACGATTACGGTTGAAGAATTTATTTATTCTGATGAATATTGTGGTGGAATCCCGAACGGTAAAAAGCTGAAAGCTTGTATTCCTGGTGGAAGTTCTGTTCCAATTGTCCCAGCCAATTTATTATTGAAAACCATCAATGGTGAACCAAGATATATGAATTATGAATCCCTTGCTGACGGTGGCTTTGCGACCGGAACAATGATGGGTTCAGGTGGATTTATTGTTTTGGATGAAGACCAATGTGTGGTGAATCATACAATGACTTTAGCAAGATTCTACAACCACGAGAGTTGTGGACAATGTACACCTTGCCGTGAAGGAACAGGTTGGATGTACAAAATCTTGAAAAAAATAGAAAAAGGAGAAGGTAAAATGGAAGACATTGATTTACTTTGGGATATCCAGAGAAAAATCGAAGGTAATACCATTTGTCCTTTGGGAGATGCTGCTGCTTGGCCGGTTGCTGCTGCTATCAGACACTTCAGAGATGAGTTCGAATGGCACGTTAACAATCCGGAACTTTGCCAGACTCAAAATTACGGAATCGCCAACTACGCTGACCCAATACCAGCAGTGGCTAACAATTAAGAAAAGAATTTGAATTTTCAAATTCAATAAGATAATGAAGAAGTTCTTTGAATTAGTTTTTGTATTTTTTGTTGGAACAACAATGCTGTTTGGACAAAATGAAGAAACAGTTGATAATTCCGGATATAACCAATCTAAGTTTTCCAAGGGAACAATGTTCGTTTTTTGGGGTTGGAACAGAGCGGGATTTAGTAATTCTGATATCCGTTTCAAAGGAAATGGTTATGATTTTACTTTGAATAATGTAGTTGCTCACGACAGACCATCTGAATTAAGTATGGCTTACATCGATCCAACCAGACTTTCGATTCCGCAATTCAATTTTAGATTGGCTTATTTTATTAAGGATAATTTGGCTCTTGTAATCGCACAAGACCATATGAAATATGTAATGGACCAGAATCAGACGGTAAATATTGATGGTCATATTTCAGACCCAACTTATGCAGGAATGGTTCAAAATGGTCAGGTTAATTTATCGGATGAGCAGTTTTTGACATTTGAACATACCGATGGGCTTAATTATATCAATCTAGGTCTGGAAAAATACAAAAACGTATTATCCAAAAAAGATTTTAATATGTTTTGGGCTTACGGAGGCGGTATTGGTGCTCTGATGCCGAAAAGTAACGTTAAGCTTTTTGGAAACGAAAGAAGTGACAGATACCATTTAGCAGGATTCGGATTGGATGCGAGAACTAGTATCAATGCTGTTTTCTGGAATCATTGGATGGCAAGAGTAGAAGGAAAATTTGGGTATATCAATATGCCGGATATCAAAACTACACTTAATAATAAGCCTGATAAAGCGAGTCAGGACTTTGTATTCTACCAAGTTAATTTTGGAATCGGATACGTATTTAATAGAAAAATAAAAAATTAAGATATTGTAAAATATATCTTAGAAAATAATAAGAATTGACATAAGATTTGGAACTACGATTTTCATCAAAAATCTAAAATCTAAAATCTAAAATCTTGAAATATGAGCGAAGAAGTCAAAAAATTTAAAGTAACCATAGACGGACAAACTACCGAAGTTTTGCCTGGTACTTCTATCTTGGAAGCCGCAAGACAAATCGGAGGAAAATCTGTTCCACCTGCAATGTGCTATTACAGCAAGTTGGAAACTAGTGGTGGTAGATGTAGAACTTGTCTTGTAGAGGTTTCTAAAGGTTCTGAAGCAGACCCAAGACCAATGCCAAAATTGGTTGCAAGCTGTAGAACTGGTGTTATGGACGGAATGGAAGTGAAAAACTTAACTTCTGAAAAAGCACAGGAAGGTAGAAAAGCGGTGACAGAATTCCTTCTGGTAAATCACCCTTTGGATTGTCCCGTTTGTGACCAGGCTGGAGAATGTCATCTTCAGGATTTGGGTTATGAGCACGGAAATCCTGAAACCAGAACAGAATTCGAAAGAAATACTTTCGATGCAGACGACATCGGTCCATACATCAAATTAAATATGAACCGTTGTATTCTTTGTGCAAGATGTGTATTGGCTGCGAATCAGTTAACTGAGAAAAGAGAACACGGAATCCTTTACAGAGGTGACCACGCAGAAATATCAACAATGTTGAACAAAGCACTTGATAATGAATTTATTGGAAACGTGATTGATGTTTGTCCTGTAGGTGCTTTGACGGACAGAACTGCACGATTCGCCAGCAGAGTTTGGTTTACTAAACCTAACAATGCGACATGCAAATGTGATAAATGCAGCGGAAAAGCCGTACTTTGGATGAAGGGAGACGAAGTGGTAAGAGTAACTGCTAGAAAAGACCAATACGGCGAAGTTGAGGATTGGATTTGCAACGAATGTCGTTTTGAGAAAAAAGATACTGGCCTTTGGAACATTGAAGGTCCAAGACACATCGATAGACATTCTGTAATTTCTCTTAACCACTACGAGAAAAAAACAGACAGTTATAATGTTTTGGATAATCCAGAAGCTAAAGAAATCGGTTTAAAAGACGAAATAGAAATTGAAAAATTGAATAACGAAATTATTTAGAATTCATTTGTCTGATTAAATTCAAATAACGATTATGGAATTAATTACTTTCAAAATTATATTGGTACTTGCCCTGTTTTTACTGGCGTTAACCATTGCAGCCTACTCCACTTGGGCAGAGAGAAAAGTAGCAGCCGTGATGCAGGACCGCATCGGACCAAGCAAAGCCGGACCATTCGGATTGCTGCAGCCACTTGCTGATGGTGGTAAGTTTTTCTTTAAGGAAGATTTTACACCGGCAAATGCAGAAAAGTTTCTTTTTATCCTCGGACCATCATTGGTAATGTTCATTTCACTCATTACGGGTGCTGTGATTCCTTGGGGAAAAAGCCTAAATATTGGAGGAACTTCATTTGACCTCCAAGTAGCCAATATCGATGTTGGTGTCCTTTATATTATCGGAATGGCTTCCATCGGAGTTTATGGGATTATGATTGGTGGTTGGGCTTCTAATAATAAATATTCATTATTAGGCGCGATCCGAGCTTCTTCTCAGATGATTTCCTACGAATTGGCGATGGGACTTGCATTGCTTTCTATTATTATGATGAATGGAAGTCTTGACCTAAAAGTCATTACAGAATCTCAGGCAACAGGAAAACTGTGGGGATTATTTTCTCTGGACGGAATGAACTGGAATATCTTCTACCAACCATTGGCATTTTTAATCTTCATCATTGCAGCATTAGCAGAAACCAACAGACACCCTTTTGACTTGCCTGAATGTGAATCCGAGCTTGTAACAGGATATTCTACAGAATATTCCTCAATGAAATTAGGATTGTATATGTTTGGGGAATATGTCAATATGTTTATCTCCAACGCCTTTATGGTTGCATTATTTTTTGGAGGTTACAACTATCCCGGGATTGAATGGGTTACACAAAACTGGGGAGAAAACGCCGCTGGAATATTAAGCATCGTTGCATTCCTGACAAAAACAATTATCGGAATTCTGATTTTTATGTGGATCAGATGGACGCTTCCAAGATTCCGATACGATCAGTTGATGCACTTAGGATGGAAAACATTGATTCCACTGGCTTTGGTTAACTTGATGATTACCGGCGCATTGATTTTAGCATTCGGAAATTAATATTGAATATAAAATTTAAGATAAAGACAAGATTAGTCTAAAATCTAATGTCTAACATCTAATATCTATAATTAAATGAAACTTACTAACAGATCAAAAGTTGTTTCGAACAAGGAAATGACCCTTGCAGAGAAAATCTACCTTCCGGCGGTATTCAAAGGGATGGGGATTACCCTCAAGCACGCTGTGAGAAATATCGTAAAAGGCCCGCCAATTTATCCTTATCCTGAGGTAGATAAGCCTAGAGCAGAAATTTGGAGAGGTCAGCACGTTCTTAAAAGAGATGAAGAAGGCCGCGAAAGATGTACAGCTTGCGGACTGTGCGCAGTAGCTTGTCCTGCAGAAGCCATTACAATGACAGCTGCTGAAAGAACGAAAGAAGAAAAACATCTTTACAGAGAGGAAAAATATGCATCCATCTATGAAATCAATATGTTGAGATGTATTTTCTGTGGAATGTGTGAAGAAGCCTGTCCTAAATCTGCAATCTATCTTACAGACCGTTTGGTAGATGTAGAAACCAATAGAGGTTCTTTTATCTACGGAAAAGATAAGTTGGTAGAAAAAATAAATGAAAGGATTGACATCACACCAAGACAGTCCGATAAACAAAAAAATGCAGTGAAGTAATGGATCAGATTTTATTTTTCTTTGTCGCATTTTTAGCTATTGCAAGTGCAGTTTATTTTGTTTTTGCAAAGAATCCGTTATATGCCATCTTATCACTGATTGTGACGATGTTCTCGATTGCCGGAATGTATATTCTTCTGAATGCGCAGTTTCTCGGAATTGTACAGATCATTGTTTACGCAGGTGCGATTATGGTTCTTTTCCTTTATATTTTAATGATGCTCAACCTCAATAAAGAAGATGAAAGCAAGAAAGCCAATCTTCCGAAATTTATCGGGGTATTTTCTACAAGTATTCTTTTCATCGGGATGTTGGGCGCTTATAAAGGTCTTACTGGAAATACAACAGTTACTACCAATGTAGACCAGTCTGTAGGTCTGACCAAAAACTTGGGAAGATTATTGTTTAACGAATATGTATTGCCGTTTGAGCTTGCATCTGTCCTTATCCTTGCGGGTATTGTAGGAGCAGTTCTGATCGGTAAAAAAGATTTATAGGATATGAATACATTTATACAACAAGTTCCTTTGGAATACTTTATCATCCTAAGCACGATTCTTTTCTGCCTGGGAGTTTTAGGAGTTTTGGTGCGAAAAAACGCTATCGTAATTTTGGGCTGTGTAGAATTGATGCTTAACTCTGTGAATCTTTTACTTGCTGCATTTTCGGCATACAAAGGTGATGGTCACGGGCAACTTTTGGTATTTTTCATAATGGTGGTTGCCGCGGCAGAAGTGGCAGTAGGATTGGCTATCATTGCAATGATGTACAGAAATACAAGATCAGTAGATGTCAGTATTTTTAATAAATTAAGAGGATAATAAAGGATGGAGAATTTAGTTTACGCAATCGTACTTTTACCATTAGTAGGATTTCTGATTAACGGACTTTTTGGGAAACACCTTCCGAAACTTTTCGTTGGCGGATTGGCAACTTTGGTAGTATTCGCTTCGTTTGTTATCACAACAAGTATTTTTTTGAACTTCAGTAGTGAGAGTGCTCCTGTTATTGTTAAAGCGTTTGAATGGTTTAGAGTCGCTGGGATTCAGGTTAATTTTGGTTTCCAGGTAGATCAGCTGTCATTGATGATGGTGATGATTATCACAGGAATCGGATCGTTGATACACCTCTACTCTATTGGCTACATGAGCCACGACAAAGGCTTCTACAAGTTTTTCACTTACCTGAACCTGTTCATCTTCTCGATGTTGTTGTTAGTTCTAGGAAGCAATTATCTGATCTTATTCATCGGCTGGGAAGGTGTAGGACTTTGTTCTTACCTGTTGATTGGATTTTGGTATCAGAATGAAGATTACGGAAAAGCAGCAAGAAAAGCTTTCATTATGAACCGTATCGGAGACCTTGGTTTGCTAATCGGGATTTTCGCCATCGCTGCGAACGTTAATGCAATTGATTATCTTTCTGTAGCTCAAAATGCTTCTATCTTCGAATTGGATGGAACAACAATTATTTTTATCACCGCAGCCTTATTCATTGGAGCTACAGGTAAATCCGCACAGGTTCCGTTATACACCTGGTTGCCGGACGCAATGGCCGGACCAACGCCGGTTTCTGCTTTGATTCACGCGGCAACGATGGTTACCGCTGGAGTTTATCTAGTTGTAAGGTCTAATTTCTTATTCACATTAGCACCAACAGTTCAAGACGGTATTTTATTCATCGGATTCCTCACTGCAGCATTAGCTGGCTTCTATGCACTCAGACAAAACGACATCAAAAAAGTATTGGCATACTCCACAGTTTCACAACTTGGATTTATGTTCATTGCTTTAGGATTAGGTGCTTATACCACAGCAATGTTTCACGTAATGACACACGCTTTCTTCAAAGCTTTGTTATTCTTGGGTGCTGGTTCTGTAATCCACGCAATGAGCAACGAACAGGATATGCGTTTTATGGGCGGCTTGAAAAAATATATTCCCATTACCCACGCTACATTCCTTATCGGAACGTTGGCTATCGCTGGTTTTCCTTTACTTTCCGGGATGATTTCCAAAGATGAAATTTTGGTTGCAGCATTTGCTAAGAATCCGATTTATTGGGTGATGCTATTCATTTTGGCTGCTATCACAGCAATTTATATGTTCAGATTGTATTATCTAACATTTCACGGCGAATTCAGAGGGACAGAAGAGCAAAAACATCACTTGCACGAGAGTCCTGTCAACATGACTTTACCTTTAATCGTTTTGGCTGTTCTTTCCGTAGTTGGAGGATTTATTAATCTACCACACTTCATCGGTCACGGGCATTATGCTAAATTGATGGAATGGCTGAAGCCTGTTCTGACACCAGAAAGTTTTAAACAGATGGAAGCTACTTTATCAGGCGTTCCATTTGGTACAGAAATGATTCTCTTAGCCGCAACAATTCTAATGGTTTTTACGGTTTGGTTCTTTGTTAGAAACATCTATGTAAATAAGAAAAAAATGGCTCTTCCTGAAGATAAATATACAGGTTGGGAAAAACTGTCGGCAAAGAAATTGTTTGTGGATGAGATTTATAACGCCTGCATCGTCAGACCTTTTGAAGAAGCTGGAAAAGCTGCAGCAATGTTTGATAAAGCAGTTTTGGATCCCATTGTAAACTTCATTGGATTGGGTGCTCAGGATTCCGGAAGAGCTGCAAAGCGTCTGCAAAATGGAAATGTGGAAAACTATGTGCTGATTATGTCATTGGCCGTAGGAATTGTATTGATTGTTAACTTTTTATTGAAATAGATAATGTCGTATTTACTATTAACATTATTACTATTACCTCTAGTAGGTTCGGGTTTACTATTTTTCTGGAACAATAAGTCCAGCAAATATATAGCGTTGGTTTTTGGCTTCGCACAAATGCTGATTGCATTTTATATGTTGGGAAATTTCGATTTCACGCCAACTGTAGATGCACCATTGCAATACGAAATCACCTATCCTTGGTCCAATTATATCAAAAGCAGTGTTAATTTCGGCGTTGACGGAATGAGTATGCTGATGGTTTTATTGACCAACATCCTGGTTCCACTTATTATTTTATCATCATTCAATGATAAAAAAGGATATCCAAATTCCTTCTATGCTTTGATTTTGTTGATGCAGTTTGGATTGTTAGGTGTTTTCACCTCATTGGACGGACTGTTGTTCTACATATTTTGGGAAGTTACTTTGATTCCAATTTGGTTCATCGCAGGAATCTGGGGACAAGAAGACAAGAGAATCAAGTTCACCACTAAGTTCTTTGTATATACATTCGTAGGGTCTCTATTTATGTTGTTTGGTTTGATATACGTTTATAACCAAGGGCAGGCAGCTTCTTTTGCATTAACGGACTTGTACAATGCTCAGCTTAGCGTAACAGAGCAAAATTTTGTCTTTTGGTTTATCTTCTTTGCTTTTGCTGTGAAATTACCGGTATTCCCTTTTCACACTTGGCAGCCTGACACTTATACTTATTCGCCTACACAAGGATCTATGTTGCTTTCAGGGCTTATGCTGAAGATGGCGGTTTACGGTGTGATGCGTTATTTATTGCCTATTACGCCACAAGCCATTGGCGGAGTTTCCGGAGAAATTGTAATCATTCTTTCTGTGATAGGCATTATTTACGGTGCTCTTATCGCAATGATTTCCACAGACAGCAAAAGATTAATTGCTTACTCTTCCCTTTCTCACGTTGGACTGATTGTAGCCGGGATTTTCTCATCTGCAGTAGTGACGATGAGAACCGGGCTGACGTTTGAAGGCGGACTAGGTGCAATGATACAGAGTTTTGCACATGGGATCAATGTAGTTGGATTGTTCTATTGTGCCGACATTCTTTATAAGAGATTCAAAACAAGAGATATCCGCCAGATGGGCGGACTTGCTAAAGTTGCTCCTAAATTTGCGATAGTTTTTATGATTATCCTTCTTGGATCAACAGGTGTTCCTTTGACCAACGGATTCATTGGTGAATTTATCTTGTTGAAATCGGTTTACAGCTATAATTTCATTATGACAGTAATGGCAGGACTTACATTAATTCTGGCAGCAGCTTATATGCTGAGATTCTATGGAAAAACAATGTTCGGAAAAGGTGATGATGCTGTTTTGGCTACAACAAAAGATATTAGCTCAGTTGAGTTTTCTGTATTGGCTAGTTTATCTGTTTTCGTTATCGTACTTGGGGTTTATCCGCAGCCGGTAATAGAAATGGTCACGAGCTCTATACAGTTCATCTATGCATCGATGTTAAATTAATCATGAAACAAGATAAAAGAGAAATTAAATAAAATTCAAAACGGACATCGGTTCTTTCCGATTCCGACGAAACAAATAAAGAAATGAGTGTTTTTATAATTTTATTCCTCACGGCAGTACTTGTACTTTTTTCGGGTGTATTGGAAAAAGGAAAGTACGCAAGATACATTGGGATTTTGGGATTAATCATCGGTTTGTATGTGAGTTTTCTTCCCGAATGCGAATTCTTTGATCAGTATAAAGCGATGTATGAATACAGTAGTAATGCCGCCTTATTTACAAAGATTTCCATTATCATCACATTATTATTGTTCTTTTTGGGAGGGTTTGCATTCAGCAACCACAGAAGCCATCAGTCAGAATTGTATGCCTTGATGTTATTTGCATTGTGTGGCGGGATTGTATTGTTCGGATTCCAAAACTTAGTAACATTATTCATCGGAATCGAGATTTTATCAATTCCTCTATACGTAATGGCTGGAGCTAATAAAACGGACCTTCGTTCTACAGAAGCTTCTATGAAGTATTTCCTTATGGGAGCCTTCGCTACAGGATTTCTGATGTTTGGTGTGGCATTAGTCTACGGAAGTGTGGGAAGTTTTGATATGTATGCGATTCACGATTTCGCCATCAGCAATCCAAAAAATCTGATGCTGATTATGGGTTCTATCCTGATGCTGTCTGCGCTTGCTTTCAAAGTTTCATTGGCACCTTTCCATATGTGGAGTCCTGATGTTTACCAAGGTTCGCCATCACTCATCACTGGTTTTATGGCATCTGTCGTTAAGATTTCCGGTTTCTTTGCATTATTCAAATTAATGACCTTAGGATTTGGCGGTATTGCAGGAGAATGGATTAATATTTTAGGCGTTTTTGTGATTATTACTTTATTACTTGCTAACGTAATGGCATTAGTTCAGACCAATGCAAAAAGGATGCTCGCCTACTCTTCTGTATCACACGCAGGATATATCTCGTTGATATTTTTTGGACTTAATAATTTTTCAACATCTATTTTAGGATTTTATTTATTTGCTTATTCATTGGCAACGGTTGGTGTTTTCATCAGTCTGATTTGGGTAGAAAAAATAAAGAAAGAAACATCATTTGCAGCCTTCAATGGATTGGGTAAAAAAGAACCGCTTTTAGCAGTTGTTGCTACTGTTTCTATGTTGTCAATGGCTGGTATTCCTTTAACAGCTGGTTTTATAGGAAAGTTAAGCATTTTTAATCAGGCGATTGGAGGTGGTTCAAGCTTCCTAGTTCTGGTTGCAGTTTTGGGTTCAGCTTTAAGTATTGCTTATTATCTTAGACTGATTATCGCCATGTTTTTTTATAAGGAAGATAACTTCCACAATACGGAAAAAGCTAGTATCACGTATAACATTGTTTCCATTGTTATTATTCTAGCATTATTTTCTATGGGAATTGTTCCAGATTTATTTGCCAAGATTCTTGGATTATAAATTACATTAAAAATATTACTGAGCCTGATTCTGATGAGTCAGGCTTTTTTATGTCTGTATTTAAAATAATTTGGGCGCCTTTATCCGTCTTCCGCTCCCAATCTTTTCACTTCACTTTGTTGCGTAAAAAGGATTTCCGCTCAAGCCGGGGCGCAGATTTCAGTACAAAATAAACATTCTATTTAACAATAAACTTTTGTTTAATTTTCAATGTCAATTCCTTCAAAAACCCTAATTTTATTCAAATATTTATTTTCAATGAAAAAGTTCTTAGTGTTATTCTGTGTTATAACAGTTAGTTTCGGTTTTGCACAAACCAATCCCATCGAAGACAACTTCACAAAAAAAGAAGTTTATATCCCAATGCGAGACGGAACTAAATTGTTCACCATTATCTATACCCCAAAGGATATTTCTAAGGGAAAAAAATACCCGTTTATCATGAACAGAACATGTTACAGCATCGCGCCTTATGGAGAGAACAACTTTAGAAAAAAACTGAATCCCAACAAATTTATTGAAAAGGAAAAATACATCTTCGTTTTTCAGGACGTTCGTGGCAGATATATGAGTGAAGGAACTTTTACGAATATGACACCGCAAGTAGATCACAAAACTAAAAAAGATGTGGACGAAAGTACTGATACGTATGACACTGTAGACTGGCTGGTAAAAAACGTTCAAAACAACAATGGCAAAGTTGGGCAATATGGAACTTCTTATCCAGGATTTTACACCGCAGTCGGAACTTTAGCACATCATCCAGCACTAGTGGCTTCCTCTCCACAAGCACCAATTTCTGATTTTTGGTTCGATGATTTCCACCACAATGGGGCATTTTTAATGGGATATTTCAAAACATTTCCTGTCTTTGGCGTGCAGAAAACCAAGCCGGAAAAAGAATCTTGGTTTGCAGATAAAATGATAAAACCGACTTCTGACGATGGTTATCTTTTCTATAAAAATATGGGAACGCTGAAAGATGGTGTAGACAGATATTATAAAGACAACTTCTTTATGCAGGAAGTCGTAAACCATCCTAATTATGATGAGTTCTGGCAAAAAAGAAATCTGCTGCCTCATCTTAAAAATATCAATCACGCAGTAATGACTGTTGGCGGTTGGTTTGATGCGGAGGATTTGGCTGGACCACTAAACATTTATAAAACTATTGAAAAAAATAATCCTAAAGCCAAAAATACGATTGTGATGGGTCCTTTTTCTCACGGCGGATGGAACTATGACAGCGGAAAGCATTTTCATAACGACATCTATTTTGGTGACAGCATAGCGACATTTTATCAAAGAAATATTGAGCAACCATTCTTTCATCATTATCTAAAAGAAGATTCGAAAACTGCAGCAAAACTTCCCGAAGCTTATATGTTTGATACAGGAAAAAAAGAATGGAAAACATTTGACAACTGGCCACCAAAATCAGCTGAAAAACAAAATTATTTTCTCAATTCTACTGGCATATTGTCTAAAAAGGGTGATGATCCTAAGCGAGTTTCTATCTATTTTTCCGACCCTGAAAAACCAGTGCTAAGCAGCGAGAATTACAAAGATATGAATGGTTTCACGCCAAGAAATTATATGAGCGAAGACCAGCGATTCGCAAGCTACAGACCCGATGTGTTAACTTTCACAACAGATATTTTGGATAATGACGTTACTTTTGCAGGAGAGATTTTAACCAAACTGAAAATAGCTTCCACTTCCACCGATGCAGATTTTGTGGTAAAACTTATTGATGTTTATCCTGCTGATGAAAAAGCAAATCCTGACAAGCCAAATGTTATTTATGCTAATTATCACCAGATGGTAAGAAGCGAAATAATGCCGGCAAGATTCCGTAATAGTTTTGAAAAACCAGAAGCTTTGACTCCAAATAAAGAAGAAATCGTGAATGTGAAATTGCAAGATGTTTTACATACTTTCAAAAAAGGACATAAAATCCAGGTTCAAGTTCAAAGCACTTGGTTTCCTTTGATGGCAATTAATCCGCAAAAATTTCTAGATAATCCTTATATGGCGACTAAAGCTGATTATCAAAAGGCGGAAATCAAAGTTTCAAGCGGCAGTTCCATAGAATTTGATGTTCTGAAATAAAAAATAAAAGCACAAACCTAGGTTTGTGCCTTTTAATTATAGTGATTTGATAACTTCTGAAGCTATCTCGTAAGACTTTTGTTTTTTATCAAAATCATAGATATTTCCTGAAACGATAATCTCATCTGGTTTGTAATCTTTCACAAATTTGCCAAGTTTTTCTTTCAAAGTTTCTTTATCTCCTACAAAAGTTTTGGCAGCCATTCTATTGAGATGAACAGCTACTTCATCTGAAATATCAGCCAATTCGGTTTCATCTGGTGGTGAAAGAGGCTGTCTTTGATCGGTCAAAATATTGACGAACGCCTGGAAATGCGATGTTGAAAGATAATGAGCTTCATCTACAGTTTCGCCAGCAATGATATTAATACAAACCAAAACATAAGGTTCTTGCAAAAACTCAGAAGGTTGAAAATGTTCCCTATAAATTTCCAACGCAACCTCTAACTGCGAAGGTGCAAAATGCGCTGCAAAAGCATACGGTAAACCTAGCTTGGCCGCTAAAAAAGCAGAATCTGTGGAACTTCCCAAAATGTAAATCGGAACATCTGCGCCTTCTCCAGGAATAGCTCTTACTTTAGCTTCTGAATTTTCATTGGACATATATTTCTGAAGTTCACGGATGTGGAATTCAAAATTGTAGTTTGGATTAAAGTTATTACCTCTCAAAGCACTCGCCGTGAGCATATCCGTTCCTGGTGCTCTTCCCAAACCAAGGTCAATTCTACCTGGAAATAATCCATCCAAAGTTCCAAACTGCTCAGCAACTGATAGTG
Organism: Flavobacteriales bacterium UBA7519; assembly: GCA_002476905.1. Classification (GTDB taxonomy): domain Bacteria; phylum Bacteroidota; class Bacteroidia; order Flavobacteriales; family Weeksellaceae; genus Epilithonimonas. Next base: position 12,155 of record DLND01000132.1, on the reverse strand, counting down.
TGGAATGATTAGGAAGCATAATTCCACCAGAGCCAACTCTCAAAGTTGTGGTTTGTGAAGCAATGTGACCTATTAAAATCGAAGTTGCGGCACTGGCAACATTCGGGAAGTTATGATGTTCTGAGAACCAATATCTGGTGTAACCAAGCTTTTCGGCAAGTTGTGCCGACTTTACAGATTTATTAAAAGTTGTGTGAATGTCATCTCCTTTGACAACTGTTGCCAAATCTAATATAGAATATTTCAAAGCCATATTTCAAAAATTTATACGATTGTTTAACACAAAAAACAAACCATTACTAGAAATGAAAAAATTACTGGAAATTTTGTCAGTCAATAAATATTTTTTGAATTATTCACAATCAATTAAAAATTTTATTAGATTTGTTTCAATAAAAAATTAAAAAAAACAAAACAAATGGTATCAACAACTTCAAAATTTTTTGCCGAAATGATCGGCACAATGGTTCTTGTATTAATGGGCTGCGGAAGTGCAGTTATCGCTGGCGCTGATGGAACAACAGGTGTCGGACTTCTGGGAATTTCTTTTGCGTTTGGTCTAAGTGTGGTCGCAATGGCATACGCTATCGGGCACATCTCTGGATGTCACATTAATCCTGCTATTTCTCTCGCAATGGTTGCGGCTGGCAGAATGAAATTAGGAGAAGCTCTGTATTACATTGTTGCTCAGGTAATCGGAGCTATTATTGGTGCAGGAATTCTGTATGTTATTTTCACCAATCATCCTGGCGCTGAATTAGGTCCTTGGGCTTTAGGCTCTAATGGTTGGGGAACTGGTTATTTGGATGAATATACAACTTTAGCCGCTCTTGTTGCTGAGTTTGTGTTTACATTCATTTTCTTGATGGTAATTCTGGGAGCGACTTCTACTAAGAACATCCACGGTGGTTTTGCTGGTTTGGCAATTGGTCTTTCTTTGGTTTTGATTCACATTGTTGGAATTAAAATAACAGGTGTTTCCGTGAATCCTGCAAGAAGTATTGGCCCGGCAATTTTCGCACAAGGAGAAGCGCTTTCTCAACTTTGGTTGTTTATTGTAGCTCCAATTTTAGGGGGAGTTTTTGCAGCTTTTACTTATAATTTACTTATAGAGAAACCTGAACAAGCATAATTAGAAATAATCAAAAAAATAAATCCTGCCAGTTGTTTTGGTAGGATTTATTTTTTGTTTTTTATATCAAAAGGATTTTTAAAAATCAGTTCTTCCTTTTTTCCTTTAAGTTCGAATTTTTTGATGAGAAAACTTCGAGCCATATTTCTCAGGAAATAATCTTTATCACAAAATTTCCAATAAGAATCTCCGTGAATAATTTTTGGTTCTCGAATTTTATAAAAACTTGTTTCCCAATGATCCTCGTCATGATAGAATTCTATAATCCCGCAATGTTCCGGGATATCTTGATGATTAATCATTCCCATTGGAAGAAGAAAACTGAATGAATTACAAATATAGTCACCACAACCAATCTTATCGTGTTTCAGAAATTTTTCTCCAGATTTTTGATTGGTATAGAATTTTTTAAAATCGTTTTTAAAATCAGATTTAGATAATTTGATTTCAATTTCGTGACTTAAACCTTCATTATTAATCAATAAAATATCAGCCTCCCAGTCGGAATGAAAAAAGTTTGTTAGCACGATTTCTTTATCAAAATCACAATTTGTATTGATATAATTGTGAACCAATTCCTCTATTTTCAACATCAATTCAGACTTTAATAATTACGAACAGTTACGTGATAACAGCTTTGTTGCTTTTCCTTGATGTAAAATATTTTACCCAGATTTTTATACTCCGTCAACACTTTCTCTAATTCTTTTTCAAGCTTTGGATTGACTTTCAGTTTGTGATCAAAACGAACATACGAAATATCGAATGCTGCTCCATAATTGTGAGAACTGATCCCTAAAGACGCATTAGAATTAACTTTTCTCAATCTGCATTGATCTTCCAAAGTTCTGGTAACAGACGACACAACGAAGAAGCTTTTGGTATCGGTCGCAAACTTATTCGCCATTCTTTCCAAAGTAGTTCTTGCTCTCTTAACCAAATATGGTCGGCTATATTCTAAGGCTTGTAATCTGTAACCTCTTGATTTTTTCTTCACTTTTACAAATTTTCCATTAGCAATGTACTTATCTACAGACTTTGCATTTTCAAGAATTTTAACACCGAAATTCTGTGAAGCTAATAAATGGGGCTTGTATAATTCTGTAGGCTCAACTTTCAAAACTGTCTTCAAATCATAGCATTTTTGAGATTTGAAAAAAGAAAAAGAGAGTAGAAAAATTAATAATAAAAACCTCATTAGGCTGATTTTAAATTAGACTTTGACTAAATCAAATTGTGTTTTTAAAATTAAATTTAATTAAAAATTAGGAAACCAAAAGACTACAACCACGGATATCGGAATGGTCTATCCGCCCCAAAACCTGAAAAAAGCCATTCTCAGACTTGCCAAGATCTTGCGTTGCAAGGAATGCGCAGGAATGCCGGTTAGCCAGATCTATAATGTTAATTGCGCCAGTCCTACCCTCTTCAACGTAAGAAAACGGATCTTCTGTATTTCTAATGAGAATTCGCATCCAATTGGGACTTTTATAGATATTTTCACCTAGAGAATAAGCCTGCGACAACAACTCTGTCATCGAATATTCTGAGTAAATCTTCTCCGTTTTGAAGCCATTTTGAAAGATTTTCAGCAATTCATCTTTCGTCATTTCTTCTTTTCTTCCTTTCATTCCGCCTGTTTCGATAACTGTTAAATTTTGAGATTGAGAAATTGAAATATTAAAAGATTCCAATGTATCAAGAAAGTCTAGCAATGCGAAAGAAACACCAAATAGAATGACTTTTTTATCCGTTAAAGTTTGAAGCAAATCAAACAATTCCTGATGATTGTAAAGAAAATAGCCATTCTCTGGTTTGTTTGACTTTTTTATCAAAAAATCAATCATATAAATCAATGAAGAATGTGGATTTTCTGAATAATTAGGTAATAATCCTAAAAAAATATAATCCTCCGGTTTTCCAATGAATTGCTCAAAACTTTTGTATATGCTTTCTTCATAGAGAGAAAAATCTGCGATATAATGCTTGGAACGATTCATTTGTGTGGTTCCAGAACTTTGAAAATAATTTTCGGCTTCAGCATTTTTATCCAAAACCAAATGATTTTTGAACATCTCAATTGGTAGAAATGGAATATCAGAAACTTGATTAATCGACGAAGGATTAATGTTCAAATAATCTACAAACTTCCTGTAAACTTCTACATTTTTGTATTGATATAAAAAAGTTTCCATACACGCTAGTTGGAAGTCTTCTTCTGTTTTAATATCAAAAATATTCTGCTTCATTTTTCAATTCAATATTTGAATTTAATCTTCAAACTTTTTCAGATCAAATTGTTCTCCATCAAAAACGCCGTAAGTGAAATAAGAAATCCAATCGCCGAGATTGATATATTTAGCTCCTTTTTCCAAATCCAAAACCATTGGCAAATGGCGATGACCGTAAACAAAATAGTCTATCTTTTCTGTCTTCAACTTTTCCTTAGAATAGAGAATCAGGAACTCTTTATCTTCACCTAAAAACTTCTGATCTTCCACCCCAGAAATCATCTTATTTTTCTGAGACATATAGTTGGCAATTTTCATTGCAATGTCTGGATGCAACCATCTAAAAGCCCATTGAGCAAAAGGATTGGTAAAAACTTTCTTCATTCTTTTATACCCTTTATCACCTGGACCAAGTCCATCACCGTGTGCTAAAAGTAATTTTTTACCATTAACCTCATAATATCTTTTTTCGAAGAAGACAGGAATTCCTAATTCTACTTCGAAGTAATTTTTCATCCAAAGATCGTGATTCCCAACAAAAAAATAAATATCAATTCCAGAATCTTTCAATTCTGCAATTTTCCCTAAAACTCTGATATAGCCTTTTGGAACAACATATTTCCACTCGTGCCAAAAATCAAAAAGGTCGCCCATCAAGAAAAGAACTTGTGCGTCTTTCTTGATAGAATCCATCCACCGTATAAATTTTTCTTCCCGAATTCTGCTTTGTTGCAAATCCGGAACTCCAAAATGCTGGTCGGAAGCGAAATATATTTTTTTATCAGATTTTAAATGGATCTGCATAAAAATCAGTTTAATTAATCAAAATTGTTACGTTCGTCATTTTGGTCACGTTTGCTGTAAATCCACATCCCTATTCCCAAACCTATTACCGCTGAAAAAGCAATTAATAAAGCTCTAGAAAGCTTGTCTGGAGAATCATTTCCAATATAATTCATCAGAAAAATAATGATGAAAGTGATAGCTGCAATTAAAATGTATTTTGGATTCTTTATCATCATAATTTTACAATTTATAAGAAATCATTACTCCACCTTTATAAGGCAAGAACTCACCGCTTCTGTTGGTTTCTCTACCCATAGAGTCACCGTTATTGTCATATCTATCACCACTCAACTTATCATAACCTTTGTAAAAACTCTGCATTGTCCCAAGTCCAAGATAAAGGTCAAGGTTCCAGCGATTGCCTAGGGTAAATTGGTAACCAGCAATTCCACCAAGCATAAAAGAATAACCTCTCTGATAAAGATTAGAATTGATGTAAGGTGTCACCACTCCATTTTTGTGAACATAAAAGTTATCATTCCAATAACTCCATTTTTGGATGTTGAATCTCGCCAATGAAAAGTCAACGCCTACATAGAATTTTTTGAAAGCCTCATTAAAATAATATCTACCATTGAATCCCAACATATAAACCTGAGCGTGCTTACCAGCAAAAGATTTCCAGGGAGAAACAAATAAATCGGCCTGACCTGTGATATGTTCCGTGAAACCGTGTTCAACCCCAACATTTAGCATTCCTATTGGAAGAAATAAAGCATTAGCTTTGATATAAGTTTCATTTTTTTGCGCAAAACTGGAAGTGATAACACTAATGAAACTCAATAAAAAAAGTTTTTTCATCATTATTTTTTGTTCAGGATTTCAATCATTTTTGCTGCGTCCCTATTTTCCTCTTTTGCAAAATTAGCTGCCATACCGGCGAACATTTTCGCTTCCTCTTTTTTGCCTAATTTATCATACAAAGTTGCCAAAATACTTGTTGAATCAAAATTTTCTGAAGACATTACCACTTTTTCTGCCCAACGCGATGCAGCCTGAAGAGATTTTACATCTTTGGACTTTTCTCCAATTGTACTAGCAGCTGTTAATAACTCATTAGCATTGAATTCATCTGGATTTTTGTAATATTCTAAAGCTGTTTTTTCGTAAGCTGGAAAATTCTCGTGAGCAGCGTAATAATTTAATTTATAAACATTCAGACTTTTTGTCAGTTCATCTTTTGGGAATAATCCTTCGCCTTCTTTTAAAACTTTTGCATCATCAATTGTCTTGGTTTTATCATCTGTTGCGGAAGTAATAAGTTTCATCAATTTCAAATAATTATCAAATTGTTTGTAATTATTCTCAGGAAGAAGTTCAGTAATTCCTGCTTTGTTTGACACAAAAACTTTATAATTAGCATCATCTACGGACTGCGTAAAATTAAGAAGCGCATTAACCTCTTCTCCAGAAAACGTTTTATCTTTTTTGTTGGCAAAATATTTTTCTGAAGCTTGTTTTGCCAAGGCTGGATCTTTGCTAGCGTAGAGATTAATGAAATTCAGTAAGCCTGCTTGATCTAATTTTCCTTTTAAAAATTCGTCCTTAAGGTTTGTATTGACTAAACTTGGTTTGTTGTTTTTCTTTCCCAATTCCAGAAATTCTTCAGTTTTGATATAACCCAACTCTTTCCCAACGATTTCGCCTTCACCATTTAGGAATAATAATGTTGGATAACTTCTGATACCATATTTTGCGGCAAGCGTTTTGCCTTCACCTTTTTCCATATCAAAATGAGAATTGATGAAGTTTTGATTGTAATAGTCTGCCACATTCTTGTCTGTGAAAACATTTTTTTCCATCAATTTACACGGTCCGCACCAAGCTGCATAAGCATCCATAAAAACCAGTTTTTTTTCTGCTTTGGCTTTGGCAAGGATTGTTGCAAAATCTGAATCTTCAAACTTGATGGACTGCTGAGAGAAACTCAACTGAGAAACGAATAATATAAGTAAAATTGATATCTTGTTCATCCTGAGAATAAATCGAATTAACTGCGAAGATAACCATAATATAAGAATTGACCGAGAATGGAATAGTAAAGTTTTAATTTTTTAACTTTGCAAATCTCAGTTTTTCAGCTTTTACTGAAAACAATTAAATATCAGAACAAAAAAATATGAGGAAATTATCCTTGCTTTTTACGAAAGATGGTTTGCAGTGGCAGATTTCTAAGTCCAGAAAAGTTCTGGAGGAAAAAATCTTTCTGAAAGATGAAGAAACACCAAAAAATCTGGTTGAGGACAAACTGAATGAAGTGTTGGCTTCGGAAAAGTTTTCTGAAATCTCTGTGATTTCCTCCATCAATCATTTTTCCATCGTGGAAGAAGGTTTTGACCAGCACGATTTGGGATATAATTTGATTTCTTACAATGCTGATGTAAAAAGGGATTCTGAGGAACTGATGTTATCTGTGAACAAGAAATTTGGGATTCAGTTTTATTATAGTTTTCCTAAAGATTTTTATCAGAAAATTAAAGCTTTGGAAATCCCAGTTCATTTCAATTTTTCGGGCGAAAAGTTCCTGAATTCTTTGAATGTGAAAAATCGAAAAGAAATCCACGTGAATCTTTATCATCAACAAGCAGAATTTTTTGCCATTGAGAATAAAAAAGTGGTTCTTTATAATAATTTGGATGCGGCTTCGGAGGTAGATTTTCTTTATTTCATAATGTTTACGCTGAGCAAAATTGATTTCGGAATCTCTGAAACTCATTTTTATATTTATGGAGAAACAACTGAGAACGAAACTTTCATCTCAGAAATGCAGAAGTTTGTTCCGAATCTAAAAATCGTTTTCGACAATCTTCATAAAAAGAGTTTTATATTGAATTAAGTCCGCAAAGAATAATATTAACTTAAGATATAAAGTTCGGAAAGGCGTAAAACTCAGCTAAGCTAAGCGAAGCGGCTTTACGAACTTTAAGACATTTTTAATCATTTAAAAAATCTCTGCGCTTTTTGCGTTAAAAAAAATTATTTATGTTCCGAATCATATCAGGAAAATGGAAAGCCAAAAAAATTGCGGCACCAAAAAATTTCGAAGTAAGACCAACAACCGACTTTGCAAAAGAAGCACTGTTCAGCATTATTGATAACAAATATGACCTTGAGTTTTGCTCGGTTTTAGATTTGTTTGCAGGAATTGGTTCCATTACCTTGGAGTTTGCTTCCCGCGACTGCAAAGACATTACGTCCGTTGAACTGAATCCAAAACACGCCGGATTTATCAATTCTACAGCAAACGAATTGGATATGGGATTGCAAGTGAATGTTCAGCGAGCTGATGTTTTTGATTGGTTAAAAAGAAAGAGAAATCACGAGAAGAAATACGAAATTATTTTTGCTGATGCACCTTTCGAAACGGAAGAAAACAAGTACAACGAAATGATTGATTTGGTTCTGAATAACGAATTGCTAAAACCAAACGGCACTTTCATTTTGGAACATCAGAGCAGGCTAAAATTCTCTCATCCGAATCTAAAAGACACAAGAAAATATGGAAATGTAAGTTTCTCCTTCTTCCAAAGCGAACCGATTTCCGAATAAAATTGATTGCGATATGAGGAATTTCAACATCAGATTATTAATGATTTTCATTCTGTTTTTCAGTTTAAAAATTTCTGCACAGAATTCTTACATCAGTCAGTATAAAGCTTTTGCAACGGAACTTTCTCAGGAGTTTGGAATTCCCACAGTGGTGATTCTTTCCATCGCTTATATGGAAACCGGCGGTGGTACAAGTTCCGCTTGCAAGGTTCTGAACAACCATTTTGGAATGACTGGAAAAAACGACATCAATAGTTCCAGATTCAAAAGTTTTGCTGATTCCAAGGCTTCTTATCGTGCCTTTTGTGAATGGGTTTCCAAAAGGAAATTCTATGAAAAGTTAAAAGGTTCGCAAGATCATAATAATTGGTTTATGGCTATCGCATCTTCCGGATACTCTACAAAACCTGCGGAGTGGAAGCAAAAACTGAATCTTGTAAGAAAGAAAGTTGGTCTCTGAAGCCTTAGATTGTTGATCGAAGATAGAATAAACAAGTTTCTAAGCTACAAAATCCAAAATACACGCTGTTTAATTGGATATTGAGGATCTTTTATAGTTTCGAATTTTCTGTGCAAAAAAAGAAAATCAGAGAACTTTCAACTCTAGATCAATTGATTTTCCAAAGAATTTTTTCGAAATTTTTTCGAAATTTTTGGTAATATCTGACAGGAAAAATTGATAAGTAGATTGGTGATTTTCCTCGTTCAGAAGATTGTGTTTATCCAAAATTATTTTTAATTGACTGGCAACGATGTTTGGAGAATCGATGACACGAACGCGGTTTCCGTAATATTGTTTGATTTCGTCTATCAACAACGGATAATGCGTACAGCCGAGAATCAAGGTTTCAATATTTTTCAGTTTACTATTACTCAGATAATTATAAATAATAGAATGTGTAATCGGGTGATTTTTAAAACCTTCTTCAATCGCCGGAACCAAAAGTGGTGTCGCCAATTCATCCACTTTGATGAACTTATTATGCTTTCGGATTGATTTTTTGTAAAGCCCAGAGTTGACCGTTGCTTTAGTTGCAATCACGCCAACATTATTGTGGATTTCGTAAGATACTTTTTCTGCAACCGGATTAATTACATCAATCACAGGAACCCTGTCTGCGACCAATTCTTGAACTTCCTGAAGTGCATTAGCTGTCGCAGAGTTGCATGCAATCACAATCGCTTTACAGTTTTTTTCTAAAAGGAACTCGGTAATTTTTGTAGAGTAACCAACGATCGCTTCACGGGATTTTTCGCCGTAAGGAAGATGTTTGGTATCACCAAAATAAATTAAATCTTCATTAGGCAATAATCTTTTAATTTCCTTTGCAACCGTTAATCCACCAACGCCGGAATCAAAAATCCCGATTGGCTGATTGGCTGAAAGATGCGTATAGTCGGCTTTTTTCTTTTTCAAGAGATAATCTTTTATCTGTTATTTTGAACGCAAATCTTGCATTTTTTTTGACCATTACAATGTTTTTAAGTTCGCAAAGGTACTTCGACAGGCTCAGCATAAACTTAAAACTCAGCAAAGATTTAGCTTTACAAAAATAGTGAAATTTTTATTCTGAAAAACATTTCAACAAGCTCAATGTGACAACTTTGATAGTAATTGTGCATTGTCTGACTGAGCTTTTAAAAGTCTTTAAACTATAAATAAATCGCTCGCAATTCCGTCTGCTAAAAACCAATGTTTTTCAGGAATTTTGAGATAATTATTTTCTATTTCCAAAATTCCAGATTCTATTTTTGACTTGATTTCTTGATTGAGATAATCGATTACTTCTGAGGAAAAATTTTGATTGAATTTATTCAAATCTACACCCCAAATTGTCCTTAACCCAATCATAATCATTTCGTTGAATCTGTCTTTTTCCGTGAGTATTTCCTTTTCTTTTGGAAGAATATTTTGGTTTAGATTTTTGATATAAATTGGATTATTGGCAATATTCCAACTTCTTTCGAAACTGCCATTATAAGAATGTGCTGAAGGTCCAATTCCTAAATAAGGTTCAGATTTCCAGTAAGCAGAATTATGTTTGGAATGAAATCCTGGTTTTCCAAAATTTGAAATCTCGTAATGGTCGAATCCATTATCTTTCAGAAAATCTTTCATATAATAGAATTCCTGGTTCTGTTCCGTTTCTTCGGGAGAACGGATTTTTCCATTTTCAATCCATTTTTCCAAAGCTGTTTTTGGTTCAACAGTAAGAGCGTACGACGAAACGTGAGGAACTTGCAGTTCAATTGTTTTACTGAGATTGTCTTTCCAGATTTCGAAATTTGAAGTTGGTGAACCGTAAATCAAATCGATGCTGATATTCTCTAATCCAAAATCCTGAGCTCTTTTAATCGAACTTTTTGCTTCTGAAGCATTGTGAGCGCGATTCATCAGTTTCAAATCTTCATCATAAAAACTTTGCGTTCCGATAGATAAACGATTGATTTCTGTACCGGATAATTCTTTGAGGAAATTTTTATTAAGATCATCAGGATTGGATTCCAATGTAATTTCAATATTCTCATCAAAACTGAAATATTTTTGAATCTCATCAATCAACGATTTGATTTCATCACCACTGAGAACAGAAGGTGTTCCGCCACCGAAATAAAGGGATTTCAGGGTTTTATTTTCGAGTTCGTTGTGTCTGAGTTGGATTTCTTTTTTGATAGCAGATAACATCTCGTCTTTCAAACTAAAGGAAGTTGAAAAGTGAAAATTACAATAGCTGCATTTCTGCTTGCAAAAAGGAATATGGAGATAAATCAAGCTGAGTTATAAATGATTAATTATGAATTGTTTGTTATAAATTGAAAATCATTAACAATTAACCATTGACAATTTAATAAAACTATCTATAACGGAAACCTCTGGAATTAATAAAGTTTTCTATATTAAATCCAAGTGACAACATAAAACTATTACCGAAATTTTCTGTCAGTTCTGAAACTCCCATATTGTAAACAGCACCAAAAGTTAGAAATCCTACTTTCCCTTTGATGACAGGTGAAAGCCCAAGGTTCTGGCTACCAACCGCACTTTTGGCACTTCTGAAACTGATTCCTGCGGAAATATTACTTTTCTCTCCGAAAGCCGTGGCCATCACGTTATAATCTATGATTCTTGAGGAATTAGTGTTAAGGTTCATCATCATAGAAGGTGTCAGGTAAAGCCCGTCTACAAAATGCCAGTCATATCCTAAATTGAAGTAAAATTTAGTTGGTGAAGGCTCAATTCCGTTCACAATAGGAATATCATTGCTCAAGGGTATATCAACCACAGAAACACCTGCGAAAAAGTGCCTATATTTAATCGCTGTTCCCAGATTGGCATAAGCAATAAAAATATCATTGGTATA
>DLND01000132.1:0-857 GCA_002476905.1 Flavobacteriales bacterium UBA7519 | reverse complement strand
TGGTATTCTCTCCTAGCACCTGATCACCCGGCTGCTCCGGATTGAGCTGCGTGTAATCGATATTCATATTGTAAAGATTGGTTCCTATACCGAAAGAAAACTGATCCTGCCTATCTTCTTCATCTGTAATGGGAATAAAATAAGAAGCACCAAGCATCAAACCATTAGACGAAATAGGTCCGTTCTGATCTCTAAAAAATGAAATCCCAGCTCCTACTCTGTCAAAAACATTGGCATGTAAGCCTAAAGACTGGACATTTGGAGACTCGCTAAGTTGTGAGAATTGTTTCTGATAGTTAAAATTAAGAACCACGTCATCTGTTTTACCTAACAATGCTGGATTAAAAAGGAAATCTCCATCCACCAGATACTGCTGATAGAACGGCAAAGTCTCCTGCGCTTTGACATTAATTATCGCTCCTGAAGCCAGAAGTACAATGATTTTATATAGTAAGTAACTTTTCTTCACGACACAAATATATAAAACTCTAGTTATTTCCCAGATATTTCCTCCAACGTTCTGACGCTTCCTGCATATCTTTTGGCATCGGACTTTCAAAATACAATTCTTTTTTGGTGACAGGATGTATGAAGCCAAGAGTATGTGCATGCAAGGCGTGTCTTGGCAATACTTCGAAAACATTTTGAACGAATTGTTTATATTTCGGAAGGTTAACGCCACGCATTATTATATTGCCTTCATACCGCTCATCATTAAACAAAGTGTGTCCGATATGTTTCATATGCGCACGGATCTGATGCGTCCTTCCTGTTTCCAGTTTACACTCTACCCAAGTCATATAACGGAATCTTTCCAAAACCTTATAATGAGTCACTGCGTGTTTTCCATTGCTTCC
>DLND01000059.1 GCA_002476905.1 Flavobacteriales bacterium UBA7519 | reverse complement strand
ACACCGTCTGCGCCCAAAGTCATTACAGCACGCATCTGACTTCCCAATGCAATTCCACCCGCTGCAATCAATGGGGTATCAATATGTTTTCTGACATTCGGAATCAGGCAAAGCGTGGTCGTTTCATCTCGCCCGTTATGACCGCCAGCTTCAAAACCTTCTGCTACAACCGCATCAACTCCAGCTTCCTGACATTTTATCGCAAACTTTGCACTTGAAACTACATGAGCGACTTTGATGCCTTCTTTCTTCAAAGTTTCTGTATAAGTTTTTGGATTCCCTGCCGATGTAAAAACGATTTTTACGCCTTCTTCCAAAATGATTTTGATGATTTCTTCAAGATTTGGGTAAAGTAGAGCTACATTCACACCGAATGGTTTATCCGTAGCCGCTTTACATTTCCTAATATTTTCTCTCAAAATATCAGGATACATACTAGCCGAACCAATCAATCCCAATCCCCCATTATTAGAAACTGCCGAAGCCAATCGCCAACCGGAATGCCAGATCATTCCGCCTTGTACAATCGGGTACTTTATATTGAACAGCTGGGTGATTTTATTCATCTTGTTATATTGTTTTTGAGCCAATCCGAAATCTATAAAGCTTGACATCTTTTTATTTTTTTCAAAAATAAGGATTCGAATTGGAAATAAAAAAGCCGATAGAAAATCTACCGGCGAAATTCAACTTTTATTTTTCCTTAATTTTTGCTGAATTTAGAATCTATGGTTTCATTTTGTGTTTTTAATTTTGTGATATAAGTTCCTTTTTCCAATTGAGAGTACTTGTTTGGGCTTTGAAAGCATTGGAAAAAAAGATTAATAAAACCATTACCACCAAAGAATTGATTTTTTCATAATGTTTACTTTTTGAGATTGTTAAAAATTTATTTTCACAAATGTAAGTGTGATACTTAAAAAATTAAATTTTATAGGGTGGACAAAGGGGTGGACAAATGATTTTACAAATTACCACTATTGATTATCAATAACATAGCAATAGTTACTTTGACTAATGACAACCGAAAAATTTAAATTTGGCTAAATATCATCCTATTATTCTGTCAGAACAAATTCAAGACAAGCATAATTATCCCAGTAATAGTTCTATAACTAGTCTCTTGTTGGTAGAAAAAAATGTTCTGAAGAGATATATTGGGTGCTGAAATACAATTCATACAAATTGTTTTATAAATCCCTATTTTTACAAAAAATTTCAAATTGGATCTATCATTGAGAACCGTGACGGTTACCAGATATATTTTGCCGTTGCGAGAAGGCGGTTCTTTGCCGGCGCTTGCAGAAGCTGACGATGACTTCAAATATGTGCTGAAGTTCCGAGGTGCCGGACACGGCGTGAAAGCATTAATTTCCGAATTAATTGGAGGCAAGGTTTCTCAAATTTTAGGATTTCGTATTCCGGAGTTGGTTTTTGCTAATCTTTCTGACGAATTTGGAAGAAGTGAAGCCGATGAAGAAATCCAGGATTTATTAAAAAACAGCTGCGGACTAAATCTTGCGCTGCATTATCTTTCCGGTGCCATTACTTATGATCCGGGCGCGGTAAAAATCGATCCAAAATTATCTTCTGAGATTGTCTGGCTGGATGCGTTCCTTACTAATATCGACCGTACTTTCCGTAATACCAATATGCTGATGTGGCATCAGGAACTTTGGCTTATAGATAATGGCGCTTCTTTATACTTCCATCACAACTGGGACAACTGGGAGAAAAACGCTGTAAGTCCTTTTGTGATGATAAAAGATCACGTTCTCCTGCCGCAAGCTTCAGAATTGGATGAAGTGAATGAACGATTCAAAGCGATATTGACAGATGATGTTTTGAGGGAGATTGTAGAACTGATTCCTGAAGATTGGTTGCATTGGAACGATACAGATTTAACTCCAACTGAAATCAAAGACGTGTATTTCCAATTTCTAATTCTGAGACGTGACAATTCTGATAACTTTTTAAATGAAGCCAAAAATGCAAGAGCAAAAGTTATATGAATATGCGGTAATCCGCCTGGTTCCCAAGCCTGAGCGCGAAGAGTTCTTCAACGTTGGATTAATTATGTTTTCCAAGAAAGAAAAATTTATCCGTGTGAAAACACATCTTTGTGAAGAAAAATTCCGGATGATGGCTTGCAAAACCGAATATGAAGACGTGCGAAAACATCTTTTGTCTTTCGAAAATATTGCAAAAGGGGAAAAATCTGCGGGTGCTATTGCCCAAATGGATATCCCAGAACGTTTCCGGTGGCTTACTGCTGTAAAAAGTTCTATCATTCAAACATCCAGACCACATCCTGGTGCAAGCCACGATTTGAGCAAAACGTTTGACAGATTATTCGAAGAGTTGGTGATGTGAGTAGATAAAAGATAATAGATTTACAATAAGAGGTTAATGTTTAAAAACATAATTGTAATTTTTTTAAATTATTTAAAATGATTCTCTGTGCACCAAATCCATTGAAAAAGCAGGCAGACAAATCGCAATATACTCACATGGTTCTCTAAAAGGATTGGAATATCGCACTCTTGCGCCTTTTTCGATGAGAATACTTTGACCTTTTTCTAAAATAACAGAATCACCGTCTATCTCGAAATGTTTTTTTCCGGAAATGATTAATGTAAATTCGTCAAACTCGGGCGTCTGATGCGGCTCGCTCCAGTTGGGTGGCGCAACCATATGTGCGATAGATATTTCTGAGTTTCTGGTAGAATTTCCCCAATGTTCCTCTATCAGTTTTCCATCGGTGGTAGGAACTACAAATGGGCTGGCTTGGATTCTGTATTTTTTCATTTTTCTAGTTTATTGGATTTATCAATTCATTTAGGTTTAGTGATTTCAAAAACGACATTCAGTCTTTCTGGTTCATAAGCATAAGCAACAATCACTTCATCTACCTTTTTTGCACCTAACTTTTCTATCGCTTTTTGAGAACGAATATTATCTTTTCCAACGTGGAAATTAACTTTATTTACAAATTGGAAAATGTAATCCAGCATCAGCTTTTTAACTTGTGGATTCAGTTTCGAACCCCAGAATTTTGTAGCGTAAAATGTATAACCAATGAAAATCGAATTATCTTCCGGATTATAATCATAAAATCTTGTACTTCCGGCAATCTCTCCCGTATTTTTCTCTACAATTTTGAACGCACCTTGACTTTCCATTGCACCTTGGAAGAAGTTTTCGAAAACCTCTTTTTTGTATCGGTCTTTATTCGGATGTTGTTCCCAAATCTTTGGGTCAGAAGCAACCTCGAACAATTGCTCAAAATCATTCTCTTCTAATGGAACTAATTTTACAAAGTTATTCTCTAATAATGGCTGGATGTTCATATGGTTGATAGTTGATAGTTCAAAGTTAGCATATTCAGAATAATAAATATTGAATATTAAATTAAAAAAGAATCGCTTGCTCCAATTCCAATAATTTTTGTTTTCGCCAGATTCCACCGCCGTAACCAGTCAAAGTTCCATTAGTACCAATCACTCTGTGACAAGGAATGATTATGGAAATTTTATTAAGTCCATTCGCATTGGCAACTGCTCTTACAGCTTTTGGATTTCCAAGAATATCGGCTTGCTGTTGGTAACTTCTAGTAGTTCCGTAAGGAATGGTTCTAAGGTTTTCCCACACTTTTTTCTGAAAATCTTTTCCAACCGGAGCAAGCGGAACCGTAAAATCTAATCGTTTTCTTTCGAAATACTCTTCTAATTCTTTTTCCAAAGTTTTGAAATGAGGATTCTCCCCTTGTACAATGTTGGCTTTGAAATATTTTGAAATATCTTCCAGCTCTTTTGATAAAGATTTTCTATCGGAAAATTCTAGCATACATATTCCATTTTCATTCGCACAGGCTATCATTGTTCCGAGTGGTGTTTCGATTCTTTTGAGATCAACAATTTTTTCCATTTTTGAGTTTTTAGGAGAAGTTCCAAAGATTGATTTGAAACTTTCATTGAAACCGCTCAAACTTTCATAACCGTTATCCAAAGCCACATCTAGAACATTCTCGCCTTGCTGTAGTTTCTTAAAAGCCGAATTAATCTTAAACATCCTTTGAAAAGCGTGAAAAGTCATCCCGTGATGTTTCAAAAACCAACGTTTCACAGTCGCAGGTTGCAATCCTCTTTCAACCAAATCAACATCTTTTAATTTCAAACTTGGGTCAGCAGATAAATCATCCATTAGTTTCAGGATTTCCTCAGGTGTTTCATCCGGATTTTCTAATGGTTTACAAACTTTACAAGGTCTGTAACCTTTCAAGATTGCATCTTTTGTAGTATCAAAGAACTCAACATTTTCAGGTTTCGGTTTTCTTGCAGTACAAGTTGGACGACAGAAAATTCCTGTTGTTTTCACACCCATCCAAAAAACCCCTTCGAATTCGGGATTTTTCTCAAAAGATGCCTGATACATTATTTCGTTATTCAATTTCATATTGGATTGTCTTGAATGATACAAATTTAACTGTTTTATTAATCCATGAACAACCGAAAAATGAACAAGTATTTTTTTCTTTGCTAAGATTAAAGGAAAATTTTTATCTTCCAAAACACAAAATCAACAGTTTTATGGATAAGAGAAAACTTCGTGAATCTATTTTCAGACATTTGGACGGCATTGTTACAGCGCCTGTAATT
Source organism: Flavobacteriales bacterium UBA7519 (assembly GCA_002476905.1). Lineage (GTDB taxonomy): Bacteria > Bacteroidota > Bacteroidia > Flavobacteriales > Weeksellaceae > Epilithonimonas. The sequence goes on along the minus strand of DLND01000059.1, from coordinate 852 downwards.
TCAGCTTTGTCAAAGAAAAAAGTACTGGATTTTATTTTGGCTAATGACAATCTGGAACTTTCCGAAATCAATGAAAAATTTGAAACTAACGAAGGTTATTTGAATGTTGCCTTGCGAGTTTTGGCGTCACAAGGTTTTCTGAATTATAATTTGAATAACGAATCTGATGTTGTAAAAATCTCAAAAAACATAAAAACAAAAGAAGCTTTTTCTCATCAAAACATTTATGTTGATTTAGCAGAGTTTTTGGCGGATTTCGACGTCATTAATTCTAAAGAACTCACCGAAAATCTCTGCAAAAAATGGATTGATATTTTTGAGAAATACAAATCTTTTCTGAATGAAGACAAAGACGCATCTTCTCTCAATTATCAAATCCAAAAACATATTGAAGGCGCTCTGGTTGGGCCAATCATTATCAAACTGGGAATGAGCGGAATGTTTCACAAATACTTTATGGAAGCTAGTTTCAGCGCAGAAGAATTCCATAAAAACCCTGAATATTTTGGAAAAATCCTTGACTACCTTTCCGAGCTCGGTTGGTTTTCGAAAAAAGGAAAAAACTTCCAATTCACAGAAACGGGACTATTCTTTGCAAGACGCGCCACTTCTTATGGCGTAACCGTTTCTTATCTTCCGACGTTTTCAAAGTTAGATAATCTGATCTTCGGACAAGCCTCAGAAATTCGAGAAATTGAAGATGGCGAAGACGAAATCCACGTGAACCGCGAAATGAATGTTTGGGGAAGTGGCGGTGCGCATTTGACTTATTTTAAAGTGATTGATGAGTTTATTATTGATATTTTCAACCGTTCTTTACATGAGCAGCCAAAAGGAATTTTGGATATGGGT
>DLND01000028.1 GCA_002476905.1 Flavobacteriales bacterium UBA7519 | reverse complement strand
AACTGGAGAAATCTGATGTCAAATCTTCAAAATTGTATAATTATGAAGAGTATTTCAGGATATTTCTTTGGGTAGCTTTAGGATTTTTATTGTTGGATGCATTGTTGAGATGGGTCATTTTTAAAATTTTGAATTAAACTAATGAATTGGTATTTAGGAAATTACTGGTATCTGTTGTTGCTTCTGTTGTTGCCTGTCATTGGTTACTTCATCATTCATTATATACGTTGGAAAAACCGCAAAAGAAACCTTTTCGCAGAAAACAGATTCCAAGATGTGTTGTTCGAGAAAACATCCGGTTTTGCAAAGCTATTTCCAGTTTTATATTTACTCGGATTTCTATTTCTGATATTTTCGATTATTGACCTTTTGGGCGGGAAAGAAGAAATTAGTGTACAGCAAAATGTAAGCAGCACAATTTTCGTTCTGGATGTTTCCAACTCGATGAATGCCCAAGACGTTCAGCCAAGCCGATTGGAAGAAGCGAAGAATATCATCATCAATTCACTTCAAAAACTGCCTAATGATAGAGTAGGAATTATTGTTTTTGCTGGAGATGCTTATTCTGTAATGCCGTTGTCCAATGATTATTCAGCCGCAGAAACCTATCTGCAGGGTATTGAAACCAGTGTGATTCAAAACCAGGGAACCGATTTTCTGAAACCGATACAAATCGCTGCTCAGAAATTCAAAAATATCACAAAAGGGTCTCGGAATATCGTATTAATAAGTGATGGCGAGGACAACGAAGGCCACGAAGATGAAGCGATTAATTTGGCGAAAAAACAAGGGATAAGAGTAACAGCAGTTGGAGTAGGAACAGAGGAAGGGGCTCCAATTCCGGAATATTACTTTGGGCAATTAATGGGTTATAAATCCGATATGTATGGCGAAACTGTGGTTTCGAAATTGCAAACCAAGGCATTACGAAATATATCATCTTCAACGGGCGGAAGCTATCTGGATGGGAATAATTTGGAAAGTACTGTCAATAATCTGATCGATGAACTTCGTAAGAATACGAGCTCTAGTTCTACAACCATCAGTTCTCAATCGGCGGTTCATTATTACCAATACTTTTTGGCAGTTTCCGTTTTGTTTTTCTTTTTGATCTATCTTTTCAATCCGAAGAGGGATTTTAATTTGTAGAATAATTATTTAGGCTAAATCTGCCCTTCACTCATCATATTTTTGCAGATGATTTTAAACTTCATGTTTCGAGCTTCTCAAATTGTAAAAATGAACAAATTTTGAAAAAGTAAAATTATCAAAATTTCGAATTCAAAAACTGGTATTTTTCGTCTTTATATTCTGCAAAAATATGATGGAAACCATTACTGATAATAATCTGTTCAGCACCGATTAAACTATTATATCTCGCAACTTGCTCAAAGTGAATTGCTTTCAAAGCGATATTCGGAGCTTTTAGTTCCAATAATATTTTCGGCTTTGTTTTTTCAGTTATCAAAAGGTCAATTCGTTTCGTTGTGCCGTTTAGTTCCAGTTTTTGTTCCAGGATTAATGAGGATAAATTTTTATTCTTTACAAACCGAAAATAATGTAACCAATGTTGCCTCACCCATTCTTCTGGTGTGAGTACAAGCCAGCTTTTCCGAACCAAATCATAGATAAAAAATGTATCTTTGTCTTGTTTGATTTGAAAATCGAACGTGTGATCAAAATTTAGCTTCGGAACTTGCATATTTTAAGATGAAAGAAATAGATATTATCCTCAAAAATATTAAAAATAAAGAATTCTTACCGGTTTATTTTTTTCAGGGCGATGAGGTTTTTTATATCGATTTGGCTGTCAAGCATTTTGAGCAGGATGTTTTGGAAGAAGATGAGAAAGCCTTCAACCAAACGGTTGCATATGGTCGAGATACTAATTATCTGGAAGTGCTTTCTTTGGCGAGACAATATCCGATGATGGGCGACAAACAGCTTATCATTGTGAAAGAAGCGCAGGATATGAAACTGAATGAAGAAGAATCTAAAGCTTTGGAAACTTATCTGGAAAATCCAGTTCCTTCTACCATTTTGGTTTTTGCTCATAAACATAAAAAGTTGGACGCCAGAAAAAAAGCAGCAAAAATTTTGGCCAAATCCGGAATGCTTTTTACGAGCGAGAAGATGAAAGATTATCAACTTCCAACTTGGATTCAAGGGGAGATGACCGTGATGGGAATCAAATCTACACCCAACATCAGTCATCTCTTGGCAGAATACCTTGGAAATGATCTTTCCAGAATTGCGAATGAACTCAACAAATTAAAAATTGTTCTAAAAGACGGCGCTGTTCTGGACGGAAAAATTATTGAAGAACATATCGGAATTAGTAAAGACTTCAACATTTTCGAATTGCAGAATGCCTTGGCAACTAAAGATATGGCAAAAGCTTTCAGCATCGCCTATTATATGGGAAAGAACAAGAAAGCCAATCCAATCCAGATGGCATTTGGAGCACTTTACAACTTCTTTTCCAATATCATTATTTATCATACTTTATCTGGTCAATCACCACAAAATATTTCATCAACAATGGGAGTGGCTCCATTTGCAATTAAAAATTATGCAGAGGCGGCAAGATTTTATCCATTGAAACACGCTACCAGAGTGATTTCCGTTCTTCGTGAGATGGATTTGAAATCCAAAGGTTTGGGCGTAAGACAAATGGAAGATGAAGAAATCTACAAAGAACTGGTTTATAAAATCATAAAAATTGATGAACTGAAAGTGTCCGTTTAAAAATTCCCTTTCATGATAACTTATATTATCTCATACCATAAATTAATCAAATATCATTCATCAATCATATATTCAACATTGACATTTTAGATAGGTTCTGAATAATTAATTCCCGAAATTTGTACTCGATTTTTCAAACAAAGAATTATATTTGAAAATTCCAATTTCGAAAGGAAATGGAATTTATTCCTTAAAATAAAATAATTTAATAATAGAAATGGAGAACAATATCTTAGACTGCGTCATTGTTGGTTCTGGACCAGCTGGTTTTACAGCGGCAATTTACGCAGCAAGAGCAAGTCTTAAACCTGAACTTTTCACAGGATTGGAACCTGGAGGACAATTAACAACAACTACCGAAGTAGAAAATTTCCCAGGATATCCGGATGGAATTACCGGACCAGAAATGATGCTTCAGCTCCAAAAGCAGGCGGAACGTTTCGAAACTAAAGTTCATTACGAAATGATTTCCAAAGTTGAATTTTCCAAAGTAAGAGGCGGAATTCATAAACTGAGCACAGGTTCTCGTGAGATTTTGGCAAAAAGTGTGATTATCTCTACGGGTGCGACTGCAAAATATCTGGGCTTAGCGGATGAAAAAAAATACGCTGGCGGAGGAGTTTCTGCGTGTGCAACTTGTGACGGATTTTTCTACAGAGGAAAAGATGTAATTGTAGTTGGAGCAGGAGATACAGCGGCAGAAGAAGCCACTTATCTTTCTAAGATTTGTAACAAAGTGACGTTATTGGTAAGAAAAGACCACTTCCGTGCTTCAAAAGTTATGGTTGATAGAGTTTTGAGTACATCCAATATCGAAGTAAAACATAATCACGAGTTAATAGGAATCGAAGGAGAAAACTTCTTGGTAGAAAGAGCTAAAGTGGTTAATAATTTGACAGACGAGGTTTCTAAAATAGATGTTCACGGGATTTTTATTGCAATTGGTCACAAACCAAACACGGAAATCTTCAAAGGGCAAATCGACCTAGACGAGAACGAATATATCATCACGGAAGGCAAGTCCTCAAGAACCAATCTTCCTGGGGTTTTCGCGGCTGGAGATGTTCAGGATCATCATTACAGACAGGCGATTACAGCGGCTGGAAGTGGTTGTATGGCAGCAATGGATGCAGAAAAATATCTTGGCGAGTTAGCCGGAGAAAACCATACTTGGGTTGAACAATAATTGATAGATTAATAATATCATAAATCAAAACCGCCGGAGAATTTCTCCGGCGGCTTTTTAATAAAGAACTATTACAAAAAATTGATTTATGGTGAAGTGTTTTTAGAGGAATAATTACTTGTCGCTAAAGGCCAATTTTGCATCAGTATTAGGTCTACTTACAGTTCTTTTCTCGTCTTTATTATGGATTTTGTAGTACAAAAATGCAATGAAGGTTGGTTTGTGATAGATTTTGTAGTATCGATATTCTGTCTGGAAATGTCTGATATTAATTTTATAAAAGTCATAACCAATGACAACCAAAAGACACACGCTGATGACATAAAACACACGGAATTCCAAACTGTAATAGGTTAATCCAGAGAAGATTGCTCCTAAAACGTAAGCGGCCATAATACTTGTCAATAGTTTTGCTCTGGCAATTAATTCAGGGTTTTTTCTGAATTTTTTCTGAGTAAACATCGATGC
>DLND01000172.1:348-3264 GCA_002476905.1 Flavobacteriales bacterium UBA7519 | reverse complement strand
AATGTTTCTGGCTGAGTGTTTTTGAAGTTCCGGAAGGCTCTAAGACTGCAAAAGGAAGAGCTGTTCAGAATCTGATAAACATCGAACCAGATTATAAAATCAAAGCTTACATCAGAACTAAAGATCTTAAAAATCAGGAATATATCAACCAGATGAATGTGGTGATGATTACCAAAAACGGTACCATCAAAAAAACATCTCTGGAAGCATACTCCAGACCTAGAACTAATGGTGTAAACGCCATCGAAATCCGTGATAATGATGCGTTACTAGGTGCAAGACTTACTGACGGAAATTCCGAAATTATGATTGCTACTAAAAATGGGAAATGTATCCGTTTCCCTGAAGAAAAAGCAAGAGCAGTCGGCAGAAGTTCAATCGGTGTGAGAGGTATTTCCCTTGAAGATAATGATGAAGTAATCGGAATGATTGTTGTTAATGACCTTGAGAATGACACTGTACTGGTAGTATCCGAAAAAGGTTATGGAAAGCGTACCGCTGTGGAAGATTACAGAGTTACAAACAGAGGCGGAAAAGGTGTCATCACCCTTAATATCACTGAAAAAACAGGAAATCTGATTGCCATCCAAAGCGTTACTGATGAAGACGGATTAATGATTATCAACAAATCTGGAGTTGCTATCAGAATGAATACTGCAGACCTTAGAGTGATGGGCAGAAATACGCAGGGTGTGAAAGTCATTAACCTGAAAGGTAATGACGAAATTGCAGCAATCGCTAAGGTAGAAATGGACAAAGATGTGGAAATAGAAGAAAATGAAGAAGGTGCAGAAAATGACAGCAATAACCCAGAATTGAAAGAAAAACCACAGTCTGGAGACAATCAGATCAATCTCGGGGATAAAGATGAACTGCGAGAAATTGAAGATGAAGAAGCGGGAGAAAATGAAGATGACTCAGAAGAAAACGAATAAATTATAAAGTATAATAAATGAAAAAGTTAATTTTAAGTTTAGCAATGCTTACTGCGACCATCGCTTTCGCACAAAAAAAAGAAATTGCTAATGCTGTAAAAGCAGTAGATTCTGGAGATCTTACGACTGCTAATTCAGAACTATCAAAAGCTGAAGGAATGTTTGGAGAGAAAACATATCTTCTTGAACNNACCTTCTGTTTTAGAACAATATTATTACGCCAAAGGTTTATCCCTTTTAAAATCCGGAAAAAGTACCGAAGGTGCCGAATATCTGGCTAAAATAAATACGTTAGGCTCAGAAGACATCTACTCGGGAAAAGATGCCGATAAAAATAAAGTTTATTTTGTAGGAAAAGAATCAGCTGACAAATTTGGAAATGGCATTTCTCTAAAACAAGAAAAATACGCGCCCTCTTTAACCGAAAAACTGAGACAATCCATCGATCCCTTGCTTAGAAAAGCCAATGAAGAAGCTACTAACGCATACAACAGTAAGAATTTTAATGTAGCGGGAGCAAAATTTGCAGAAACTTATTATCTGTTCAAAGCAGCAGGCCAAGATAATAAGAATTTCCTTTACTATGCAGGTGTAGCATATGCTCAGTCACCTGAAAACAAAGGTAAAGCTGCTGATATTTTAGCTTCCTTAATCAAAGCGAATTATACTGGTGAAGAAACTGTTTACACAGCGAAAAATACTAAAACCGGTCAAATAGAGAATCTGGATAAAGCTGCTTTTGATCTTTATAAAAAAGCTCAGGCTGGCTATTCCGATTTTAAAGTAGAAAAAACCCCTAGCAAACAAGAAGAACTTTATGAAGTTACCGCTTCGTTACTTTTTGAACAGCAAAAATATGAGGAAGCTGCTAAAATTGCTGAAGAAGGTTTGAAGAAATTCCCTAAAAACCAATCTCTTTCCCAGACTCAGGGTAACGCCCTTTTCAAATCAGGCAAAACTGATGAGTTTATTAAAAACTTGAATGCTAAAATCGCTGCAAATCCCAATGATAAAGAAAGCCTTTACAATCTTGGCGTGATGCTAAGCAAAGATCCTTCTAAGCAAGCTGAAGCAGAGACAACTTTTAAAAGACTTGTTGATCTTGATCCTAAATTTCCAAATGCACTCAACAATCTTGTTTTTGCTATTATCGGTGAAGATGAAACTTCTATCAATCAATACAGAGATCTAAAGAAGGCCGGCAAAATTGATGAAGCAAATAAAGTATTGGAACAGAGAAGAGCAAGATTCCAGAAAGCTTTGCCTTACGCTGAAAAATTGTATGCTAACGATCCTAATAACAAGGAAGTGGTAAGCCTTCTGAAAGGTATGTATATGACCACACAGAATACTGCTAAGTATAACGAATTCAAAGCAAAAGAAACTGCAATGAAGTAATAAAAAAAGAAGTCTTCGGACTTCTTTTTTTGCATTTTCTAAACGTAAACTAAAAATGTATATTTGCGAAAAATAAAACAAATAAAAATCTATTTATGAAATTTTTTATTGATACGGCCAATCTGGATCAAATCAGAGAAGCTCAGGATCTGGGAATTCTGGATGGTGTTACCACCAACCCTTCACTGATGGCAAAAGAAGGTATTTCTGGCAAAGAAGCTATCAACAAACATTATGTTGATATCTGTAATATTTCCGATGGCGATGTTTCTGCAGAAGTTCTTTCTACAACTTACGAAGAAATGATAAAAGAAGGTGATGAGTTAGCTGCGCTTCACGAAAGAATTGTGGTGAAAATCCCGATGATTAAAGATGGTGTGAAAGCCCTAAAATATTTTTCAGATAAAGGTATCAAAACAAACTGTACGTTGATTTTTTCAGCAGGACAGGCACTTTTAGCAGCAAAAGCTGGAGCAACCTATGTTTCTCCATTTTTAGGAAGACTGGATGATATTTCTGTTGATGGCCTAAACCTGATTGAAGAAATCAGAGTGATCTATGACAATTATATGTTTGATACAGA
>DLND01000172.1:0-180 GCA_002476905.1 Flavobacteriales bacterium UBA7519 | reverse complement strand
ATCGGTGCAGATGTCATCACTTCTCCACTGCCGTCTATCCTTAACCTTCTTAAGCACCCACTTACAGATTCAGGATTGGCACAGTTCGTGGCAGATTCCAAAAAATTGGGATAACTAATTTGATGATTCAAAATCAACATAAAAAAGACCGGATCAATGAGAGGTCACTGAAAAACCCTT
>DLND01000196.1 GCA_002476905.1 Flavobacteriales bacterium UBA7519 | reverse complement strand
CTTCCATATTATTGTTCTTGTAGCGGTATCTTGCAGATTTACACAATCTCACTCCGTCGATAATAGAAGCATGATTCAGTTCATCGGAAATGATGGCGTCTTCTTCTGAGAATAAAGGTTCGAAAACACCGCCATTGGCATCAAAACAAGCAGCGTAAAGGATTGTATCTTCCATTCCCAGGAAATTAGAAATCTTCGCTTCCAAATCTTTATGAATATCCTGAGTTCCACAAATAAAACGAACAGAAGACATCCCATAACCGTGAGATTCTATGGCGTCTTGCGAAGCTTTCATCACTTCCGGATTGTTGGATAATCCCAAATAGTTGTTGGCACAAAAGTTTAAAAGTTTCTTTCCAGCCACTTCTATTTCCGCACTTTGCTGCGATGTGATGATTCTTTCTTTCTTGAAAAGTCCGTCGTTTTCTATGTTTGTTAATTCGTTTGTGATGTTCTCAAGGAATTTTTGTGATATCATTTTTATTGATTTTCGATTTTAACAAAAATAAAAAAAGCACTGTAATAAAGTGCTTTTTTGTGATGATTTAACGTTTGGCAGACATTTAAATAATTTTATTCTTTTATTATCTTAACTGATTGATTATTGAATTTCAAAACATAAGTTCCTTTGGCTAAGGTAGAAATATTGATTTCTGAATCTGGATTTGATATTCCTTTCTTTATTATTTTTCCATCAATTGAGAAAATCTCATAATCTGTTGATTTTTGCAAACCAGAAATTATAACGAAAGATTTGGCTGGATTTGGGTAAACACTGATGTTTTTTTGCTGAAAGTTATTAACAGACAGATTATTATCTTTTGTTACTGTAGAGCCTTTGGTAATGATTTGTTTGTCATAATTGAAGGTTACATTTGTGACATCGAAATTGACATCTTGTGTGAAATATTGATTGTTGGAAGTATGATCCAAAACAAAATAAGCGGTTTGTCCCCCAGATCCTGAAACTTTGATTGGTAAAGGCAATTCGAAAAAGCTAACTGTAGATGAACTTCTGGTCTGTCCCACTTGGAATGTCAGTTTTTTACTTGTGGGATTTTGATTCCATTTAATTTGATAAGTTGGGTAACCTTCTCCATAAATCCAGTCATTAAAAAAATCTGTAAAATCTCTTCCGGTGTAAGAACTTAAAAAGTCTCGAAAATCGTTGGTTTTAACATAGTTATATTCAAAAGCAGGATTACTCTGATATGCTTTCAACATTGCATAAAATTGGTCATCGCCTAAAATCCATTTGATCATTCTCAAAACATAACCACCTTTTGTATAAGTTAATCTTGCATTGAAAATTCTGCCAGAATTTAGGTCACTATTTGGGATATAAACACTACCGTCTGGCGCACTTGTGATATCGTTCATCTCATTTTGTAAGTAGCTTTGAAACTGTGCTGGTGACATCAACAATTTTTCGTAAACCATATATTCGCCCATTGTAGCAAAACCTTCATTGAGCCAGATATCGTTCCATGTTCCACAGGTCAACTTGTCTCCAAACCATTGATGAGCCAATTCGTGCGCAATCAAATCCAATCCATAATAACCCATAGAAGTCATTGTTGCGTGTTCCATTCCGCCACCCCAGTTGAACTGCATATGTCCATATTTCTCATTTCTATAAGGATAGAACCCAAAATGATCTTCGAAAGTCTGCATACTGATTGCAGTCCAATCCAACTTGGACTGTGTATCTGCAGTTGCCCAAGACGGATAAACGTAGTTAAGGAAAGGAAATGAGCTGTTGGTAGTTGTAATTGTAGAATTTAACTTAGTATAATTGGAAATTCCTAATGCGAAAAGATAAGCTGGTATTGGATAATTGGTTTGCCAATAGGTTAATTTTTTGCCATTTCCTAAAATTGTTTCTGACATCAGTTTTCCATTGGAACCAACTGTGTACTGAGCAGGAGTGGAAATTTTGATGTCTAATTTTTCAATTTTATCATTCATACTTTGTTTTGTAGGCCACCATTGTTTTGCCCCAAATGGCTCTGATAAAGTAGCTAAAATTGGATCTCCGGCGGGTGTAGCTGTAGCAACAAAAGCTTGTTCAGCAGTTGATGGAATTCCGCTGTAAGTGATAGATAAGGAATCCGTTGTCTGGGCAGATAATGTTAAAGGAAAATTGATTCTGATTTCATCAGAACTCAATTGCTGAAAAGTCAAATCCTGAGCGTGGTATTTTACATTGGAAACCGTTAAATTATTCTTCAAATCAAAGTAAATATCAGGAGAATTCTGCAGCATTTTGAAATGTGATGTCACAGTACCTGCAATATATTGTTGTGTTGGATCTAAATCTAATTCTAATCTGACGTATTGCAAATCATAATTCAAAGTATTTGGATTGACATTGACATCCAAAATAGATTTTAGGTTTTTCTTTTTCTCAGATTCTATAATCCCTTTTCTATCAATATTAAATGACTGACCAAAAATGATATTAACTGAAAAAAAAACGATAAATAATGAGTAAAACTTTTTCATAGGATTGATGATTTTCAAATCAAAGCTACAAAAAAAACTCATCCCGGCGAGATGAGTTTTTAATTTATAAAACATTGATTATTACAAATCTAAAGTTGGATCCAGCAACTGTTCCATTCTGTCTTTCACTTGCGCAACAGAACCCGAGAATTTATTAATCAGTAAAGAAAAAGCGAGCGTTTTGTTACTTCTTGTTTTGATGTAGCCAGCCAGGCATTTTACACCATTCAATGTTCCGGTTTTAGCAAAAATCTGTCCGTTGGAATTCACCATAAACATATGCTTCAGTGTTCCCGACTGTCCTGCAATTGGTAAAGACTCGAAATATTCTTTATAATAAGGCGATTTCATCATTTTGGCTAAGAATTTAGCTTGAGAAATCGGCGTTACAGTATGTGCTTTTGATAATCCGCTTCCATCCATATAATTTAGCCCATTCAAATCAAAACCTGTTGATTTCAAATGTTCTGTTACAGCTAATTTACCCGACTCCAAAGTTTGATCACCTAATTTTTGGAAACCATTAGATTTCAATAATGCTTCTGCATACCCATTGTCACTTCTTTGGTTGGTGTAATTGACGATTTCTGCTAAAGTTGGGGATTTGTAAGTCGTTAAAATCTCTCTTGGTTCTGGTTCTCTGTCAACAATTTTCGGAGTTACTTTTCCAGAAACTGTGATTTTATTTTTAACCAAACTTTCTCTCAATTTATTAGCTAAAAAAGCAGGCGGTTCAGCCACTTTTGTTGTTACCCAAGCACCGTCAAACTTATCTGCGTACACCAGTTTGTCAGCATAGGGAGAAATATAAAAAAATTTCTTTTGCTGATTAAAAGGATTATTAGACTGATTGATAATCAGCTTTTCGTTTCTCGGGTCAATATCTTTAGTAGTTCCTACCGGTAGAAAATAATTTTTCTGTTCCAGCCATACTATATTTTTAGGAAGTTCTTGCTTTTTATTCTCTTTAAAAATCGCAGTTTGGATGATAATATCTCCTGTAATTTTTTTAATTCCTTTTTCTCTAATAGCATCAAGATATTGATTAACAATCTGCGTATAACTCGCTGCTCCACCTCTATTTCCACCCAGTGAAGGGTCGCCACTTCCTACTATATAAATATTTCCTGTCAAAACCCCCTCCACATCAATACTTCCAGAATATTCTAATTGTGTGTTCCATCTGTACTGCGGTCCTAATAAAGCAAAGGC
>DLND01000058.1 GCA_002476905.1 Flavobacteriales bacterium UBA7519 | reverse complement strand
GGATGGATGTATATGGAAATCCAACCACTAAAAATGAAAAAAAAGTCGTAGGCGGAAAAATCAACTACCACTAAGGTTTACAACTGATAAAAATAAGAAAAGAAACCTCCGAAAATCCGGAGGTTTTTGTTATTTTCTTTTAGAAGATTCTCTGATGTAGAGTGTAGGTGCAAGAACAAGCTTCTTTTCTATGCTTATTCCGGAGGAATTATCTTTTATACTTTCCAAGAATACGTTTCCAGATATTTTCCCCATCAGCACAGGTGTCTGATCTACGGAACTGATAGAAAGTTCCATAAATTGGGTAAAAGGTTCGTTACTAAATCCTATAACACCTATGTCCTGAGGTATTTTCAGCTTCAGATTTCTGATTTCCTTACAAACGCCGAGCGCAGTAAAATCACTGGCAGAAAAAATAGCGTCTGGTTTTAACTTTCTTTTCCATATAGTTTTCATTGCGTTTATGCCTTCTTCTATTGAGCTTCCTGTATTGATAATATTTTCTTTTATAACAGGTAAATTATAGTCTTTCAGTGCATTAATGTAGCCATTCAAACGGTTTTGATAGATCTCAAGATTCTGATCTCCTGAGAAATGATAGATGTTTTTATAGCCTTGTTGTATAAGATGTTCTGTTGCAACATAAGCGCCTCTATGGTCATCAATTGTAATGGTGCTGATTCCCGGAATATCTTTCTTCCTGTCGAAGAATATGATCGGTGTATTGGTGGTCGCAATAATTTTTTTTACATATTCCATATCCGAAGTATTCCTGGAAATCGAAATAAAAATGCAATCTACCTGCGTGTGGAGAAGTGTCGTAAGCTGTTTTTTTTCTATATCAGCATCATCGTGACTCTGACAGATAATAACGCGGTAACCGTGTGGTGAAAGCTCTTCTTCCAGACCACGGATAACGGATGAAAAGAAATTAGTATTGATATAAGGAACAATTACACCAACTGTTTTTGTCTCGCCACTTTTAAGCGCTTTGGCCAGATTATTCTGTTTATAGTTCATTTCCTTAGCAGCAGCCATTACCAGTTCTTTGGTCTCCTGGCTAATTCTTGGATGGTTGTTGAGCGCTCGGGAAACCGTCGCTACACTTACATTCAGTTTTTTGGAAATGTCGTATATCGTTGTGTTTTTTTTTGTCATATATCCTTTCATGAAGATCGAATGTAAATATATAAATAATACCTGTGACAAGCACTTTCGCAGCAGAATTCTTTTAATTAGCCTATTAAATAGCTTTTGATTGCGGATAAAAACAACAAAAAGCCGCTTCACCGAAATGAAAACGGCTTTCTGTATTTTAATATGAAAAAAATTATTTCTTAATTAATTTCCCGCTAAGCTGCTCAGAAGAACTTTTTACAGAGTAATAATAAATTCCCGGTTTCAAAGTACTGCCATCTACTACAATTTTATTGTCTCCGGATTTTGCTTTTTCTGATAAATATTTCACAATTCTACCGCTGTTATCGTACAGAGAGATCGTTACATCAGAATCTGATTTAAGCTGATAAGAAAGCGTAAGTCTATCTGTAAAAGGATTCGGATAAACTTTCATTCTTTTCTTGTTTACATCTGTGGTAGCAAGGGTTCCTAAATCTATATTAACAGATGCTTCCGGCATCCAATCGAATACAAATGAAGGATCTGTATCTTTTTTGAAAATATTAGAAATAGTAAACGAAGCGGCTTCTGTCGCAGTAAGAACTACTCCACCATTAGCTCTCTGAAGCAATCTGTCCGCTGTTGCACCGGCTCCCGTGTTTCCGTATTCTACAAATGTCACAGGAAGAGTTCCGTTAATTGGTGTAGTCCAACCTGTCGGATTTAGCATTGCAGGTGTCTCACATCTGATGAATGCTGATTTTGGTGTATTCTGCCACGCTCTTCCAAAATGAAAATTGCTGATAACCGTTCCATTGAAATCTGTTGTACCTGCGGCAGGAACCGTAAGATTACAATCCAGAAAAACAAAGCCGTATTTGGTAGTGGCTTCAGTAGATGGCGCAGTTACCACGCTGTTATTTCTGTTGATGTAAGTTGTACAATGATCGAAAACAACAGTCTGACGTCGCGAAATTGCTTGCTGGTTATGTTAACAACCCGAATGTGGCTGGCGCAACGGTTTTGAGCCTTGGTTGCCAAAATCTTCAGGTAGATATTTTTCAGAATGCTTTGAAGGAAATTAATCCGAACAGCGATAAAGAAATTTTAATTTATGAACAGCAAAAAATTGGTACGACAGACCAGATGTTCCAAATGGTCATCAAAGATTCTTTTGAAGCAATAAAAAGAGCCAACAAAATCGAACGTAAACCTGCGCCTGTTTCGAAACTGAGCATTGGTCTGGAATGTGGCGGTTCTGATGGATTTTCTGGAATATCAGCGAATCCAGCTTTAGGAATTGTTTCTGATATTTTTGCAGCGTTAGGCGGAAAAACAATTTTGGCAGAATTTCCTGAACTGTGCGGTGTAGAGCAGGAATTGATGAACCGATGTGTGGATGAGGAAAAAGCAGACAAGTTCTTATCATTAATGAAAGCTTTTGAAAAATCCGTTGTAAATGCAGGTTCTGGATTTGATATGAATCCGTCTCCCGGCAACATCAAAGATGGTTTGATTACAGACGCAATGAAATCTGCCGGAGCTTCTAAAAAAGGTGGAACTGCGCCAATTGTAGATGTTTTGGATTATGGCGAATATATTTCAAAACCAGGTTTGAACTTATTAAACACACCAGGAAACGATGCTGAATGTACGACAGGTTTAGTTGGTGCAGGCGCAACAGTTGTTTTGTTTACCACAGGTTTAGGAAATCCGATGGGAAATCCAATCGCACCGGTTGTGAAAATCTCTTCGAATACTGCTTTGATTAATAGAATGTCGGATATTATCGATGTTAATGCCGGAACTGTGATTACAGGCGAAAAAAGTATCCAGGAAGTGGGTGAAGAGATCGTAGATTATATCATTGAACTGGCAAGCGGCAACGTAGAAACAAAAGCTGACCAGCTGAAACAAGACGTGTTTATTCCTTGGAAACGAGGTGTATCTCTATAATTTTTTTGAATTTTAAGGTTTTTATTTTAGAGGGCACTCTCTTCTGGGAAGTGCTCTTTTTTATTTATGATTCGAGGTTTTTAATGGCCTTCAGCATATCAACTCCTTTTCCTAAAATCGGTTTGAAGATATCGCCTTTTTCTTTCAGTCGGTCTAATGAATTATGAATATTAAAGTCGGTAGGATTAAGTCCGTTTCTAATCTCACACCATTCCAGCGGCATAGAGACAGGCGCACCATTTTTCGGCCGAAGACTGTAAACACTTGCCAAAGTCTGGCCTCTTCTGTTTTGCAAATAATCTAAGTATATTTTATTTTTATCTCTTTTCTGGAGACTGCGTTCGAGCGTCGTCAAAGTGGGTAATTTTTGTTGAACCATCTGCATCAGAAGATGTCCGAAATTCTTGACTTGCTCATAAGAATATTTAGCATTCATAGGAATATAAACGTGAATTCCTGAACTTCCCGAGGTTTTAGGATAACCATCAATTCCAGCTAAATCCAAAACTTCCTTTACTGCCTGAGCAGTTTCTATCACATCTTCAAAAGTATTTTTCTCCGACGGATCGAGATCCAGAACGAGATAATCCGGATTGTCCGCTTTTTGGATTTTGCTAGTCCAGACATTCAACTCAATACAACCGAGATTATTCAAATAGGCCATTGTTTCCCTGTCGTTGCAGATAATATAATTGATATATTTATCACTACTTTCTGAGAAAACCTTTTGTATTTTTATCCATTCCGGTGTTTCTTCCGCAGCATCTTTTTGGTAAAAGCTCATTCCGTTAATCCCGTTTGGATAGCGGTTCAGTGACTGCGGTCGATCTTTCAGATGTGGCAAAATGTATTTCGAAATGCTTTGATAAAAATCAATCACATCGCCTTTTGTTACCTCATCATCGGGAAAATAAATTTTATTTTGATTGGTAAGCTTCAGTTTTTGCTTTCCGA
This sequence comes from Flavobacteriales bacterium UBA7519, assembly GCA_002476905.1. Taxonomy (GTDB): domain Bacteria; phylum Bacteroidota; class Bacteroidia; order Flavobacteriales; family Weeksellaceae; genus Epilithonimonas. Next base: position 4,013 of record DLND01000058.1, on the reverse strand, counting down.
TTGTTTTCTCCACATCATCTTTTCCTGTTCTTTTCTTAGGTTCTGATTTTTTCACGGGTGCTTCTTTTGAAGGTTTTTCTGAATTGAATGTCACATCATCGGGCTCAATATCATCACGAAGTCTCAGGAAAATCGGATGTCTGTAAATCAGATCTTTTGTAAGTTCCGTAAATCTGATTTCAGCAACAAGTTCTGGTCTTATCCAAGTCGCTTTGGTATTGGTTTTTGGCGTGATCTTGAAAACGGATTTGTCCGCAATCAAAGGTAGCATCTTGTCATATATTTCGGAAAGGGATTGGTCGTTAAAACCACCACCTGCATGACCACAAAATACCATTTCGCCATTCATATACTTGCCGAGTACCAACGCTCCAAATTTTTTCCTGGAGCCTTTGGGCGCGGTAAATCCGCAAATTATGGCTTCATCACTTTTATGGATCTTAATTTTTAGCCATTCCGAACTTCGGACATCTTCTTTGTAAACACTTTCTGTTTTTTTTGCTACAATACCTTCTAACCCCAAATCTTTTGCTGCCAGGAAAAACTCCTTCCCGCTTTCCAAAACGTGGTCACTGTATTTCACCACATCATTTTCGATTAACGCATCCTTAAGTAACTCTTTTCGTTGAAGATAAGTTAGATTTTCGGTCGAATGTCCGTTAAGCCATAGTAAGTCGAACACCTGAAACGTGAGTGCTTGATTAGGGTGATCGCCACTGCTTTGAAGCCATTGAAAATTAGGTTTTCCTTGATCATCGTAAGCAACAATCTCTCCGTCAAGAATCATTCGATGCTCCTGCAACTTCAGCGAATTAGTAATTTTTTTAAATTTCTGAGAAAAATCGATACCATTTCTGGAGTACAATCGGATGTCTTCTTTGCGCAGATCAGCAATTGCTCGGTAGCCATCCCATTTGATTTCAAATGCCCATTCTTTATCATCAAAAGCTTTATCAGACGATTTACAAAGCATAGGTTTGATGAATTCCGATAATTTTTTGGCTCCTATAAGTGAAGGCGCATAATTCTTAAAGTGTTTTACACCTTCTGACGAGTCATTTTTTTTTTACCTTCTTTCTCTTCGAGATAAGCGGTAACTTTAGAATTTTTCAAGGTATATTCCTCTGCATCATAATCTTCATCTACAGCAAATTGATCTTTATGTTTGATGAGCAGCCAGGCATTTTCATCTTTGGAATTTTTGATTTTCACCAACGCAAATTCGCCCTTGAGTTTTTTACCGTGAAGAATGAATTTTAAAGATTGCTTATGAAGTTCTGAACGCATCACAAGATCATCACTTTTACCCTCGATTTTTTCAATGGGTTCGTAAGTTCCTTCGTCCCAAATCTCCACTTCGCCAGCTCCGTAATTGCCTTTTGGAATTGAGCCTTCAAATGTCCTATATGAGTACGGATGATCTTCTACCATCATAGCCAGCCTTTTATCCGCAGGATTAAGCGAAGGTCCTTTGGGAACAGCCCAGCTTTTCAGAACACCATCCATTTCAAGACGGAAATCGTAATGAAGCCTTGTTGCCGCATGTCGTTGAATCACAAATTTCAACTTTTTACCGCTTGATGTTTCTTTACCTACCGGCTCAGATGTTTCTTTGAAATTCCTTTTTTTGTTATAATCCTCAAGTGCCATAACTTTTATGAATGATGAATTGATAGCTGATTATTTTTGGTTTCTAATTTTCAAGTTTTAACTTTTGGTTTTGATTATTAGTATTAACTAAACTATTAATCTGAACCTAAAATCTTAAAAAGAGTAGTTGCAACTCGAAATGCAAATTATCCTACTTTTTTCTTGCCTTTTTCCAAACTGGCTTTCAGCATTGCCATAAGGTCTGTTGCTTTGCCTTCCGGCTCTTTCACTTCTTGCACTTTGATTTTCTTACCTTTTGCTTTTTGTTTGATGATTTTCAAGAGGTCGGCATTGTAAGTATCTTTATATTTTGATGCGTCAAATTCAGTCGCGAGCGATTTGATGAGCTGTTCTGCCATTTTCAGTTCAGCAGGTTTTGGTGCACTTCCTGAAGGGATCTTCAGATCTTCGAAATCCCTAATTTCTTCAGGATAACGCATCCTGTTAACCATCAATATTTTATCTTCGTAAGGTCGAATAAGACAGAGGATTTCACGATCTCTAAGAACAAAAGAACCGATTCCTGCCATTTTGGTTTTGATTAGTGCTTTCAAAAGCAATTTATAGGCTGATTCTCCATTTTTTTGTGGTTCTAAAAAGTAGGGCGTTTCAAACAATGCTGGATCTATTTCTGACTCTTTCACAAATTGGGCAATGCTTAAAACCTTTGATTTTTCCGGACTTGCGGCTTCAAAATCTTTATCCTCAAGAACAATATATTTATCCTCGATTTTGTAACCTTTCACTATATCTTCCCATACCACTTCTTTACCCGTTTTTTCATTGACTCGTTTGAATCTGATATTGCTAAGGTCTTTACTATCTAGCATATCAAAATCCAAAGTACTCGCATCCGTTGCCGAGTATAGCTTAATCGGAATGTTAACAAGTCCAAACCCAATGGCGCCGTTCCAAATTGCTTTCATAATTACGTTTTGATTTAAATAAAAATATTACCGTAATTCTACAACAAGCATTCCATTAGTATAAAGTATATAAAATTAATGGTTGATATTAAATTGCACATTATTTGTAACTGCTTAAAAAAATAAAAGTAAAATGGAAAAAGAAACTAAAAAGAAAATCAGACCAAAGCAGGAACAGAGCCGACCCGGTCTGGAAAAAGAAATGACGCCTGTTCCGGAAACCAAACCTATCGATTATCCGAAAGAAGGAAAATTAAAAGGTAAAGTCGCTTTGATCACTGGCGGTGACAGCGGCATCGGAAAAGCTGTTGCGTTGCTTTTTGCAAAAGAAGGTGCAGATATTGTAATAGCCTATCTCAATGCAACAGAAGATGCTGAAACTACTAAAAGAGAAGTGGAAGCCTTCGGCAGAAAATGTACTGTAGTTAAAGGTGACTTGAGTAATGAAAATCATTGTAAAAAACTTATAAAAGACACTATAAAAGCCTATAAAAAAATCGACATTCTGGTTAATAATGCTGCATTGCACTGGGAATCGGAATCGATCGAAGATATCACTACTGACCAACTGACAAAAACGTTTCAGAATAATTTCTTCTCCTATTTCTGGACGACAAAATATGCGATGCCCTATCTCAAAAAAGGAGCAAGCATCATCAACACGACATCCGTTACCGCGTATAGGGGCAGTCCTCAGCTCATCGATTACGCTTCGACAAAAGGTGCCATTGTTGCGTTTACCAGAAGTCTTTCTGCCAATCTCATTGATAAAGGAATCCGAGTAAATGCCGTTGCGCCAGGACCAATCTGGACGCCTTTGATCGCATCATCATTCGATAAAGAAAAAAACTCTGAGTTTGGAAGTGATTCGCCAATGAAACGTGCAGGAATGCCGAATGAAGTCGCACCAAGCTTTCTTTTTCTGGCCAGTTCCGACTCAAGTTTCATATCAGGACAGGTTTTGCATCCAAATGGCGGGGAAATTGTTAATGGATAAAGCGTAATAACTTATAACATCAAAAATCAAAATAATATGTCAACAGAAAATCTTACCAATCAAGAGGCAGTAAAAAAAATCAAAGAACTATCCGAAAAAGCCAGAATTTGTATGTTTTGTACCGAGCTGGACAGATTACCTGTCAACTCAAGACCAATGTCCTTGCAGGAAACGGATGAAAGCGGAAATCTTTGGTTTATCAGCAGCGAAACCAGCAATAAAAATTTTGAAATCAAGGAAGACAACCGCGTTCAGTTGTATTTTATGAACAATAGCGACTCGGAATATCTGTCGGTTTATGGAAATGCACACATCTATAAAGATAAAGCAACAATTGAGGACAAATGGTCACCAATGGCGAATGCTTGGTTCGACGGAAAAGATGACCCCAATGTGTCTATCATCCGTGTAGAACCTAAAGAAACTTATTACTGGGACAC
>DLND01000110.1 GCA_002476905.1 Flavobacteriales bacterium UBA7519 | reverse complement strand
TAAGCCACCAGCAACGATTGAGTGGGAATAGTATTATAATAAAAGATCCATCTATTGCTCATGCAATAGATGGATCTTTTTTGATTTGAGTTTAATACGAACGAAATTATAAAAGTTAATAAAAATGTTCGTATTTAAATTGACAAAAATACTTTCAAGAGTTAATATGATTATGTAATTCAAACGAAAAGTGAATATTATGCCGTCGTATAATATCGGGGATATGGCCCGAAAGTTTCTACCTAGCTACCGTAAATGGCTTGACTACGAGGCGTTTTTATAAAGGTGAGGGGAATCTTATCTTTATTCATAGAACGCTTCCATGTATATGCAATGGAAGCCTTTTTTATTTTTAATAAATAATTATGATAAAATATCTGATATCTAATGTCTAATATCTAATATCTATTATCTATTATCTTTTTTGTTCTTACTTTTGTTGAAATTTTGGTTATGATAAAAGAATTGGATAAAGATTTCACAAGTCTTAATGAATATATAAGTCAACTCAATCCAAGCAAAATTTTTATTTTGGTAGATGAGAATACGCACAATCATTGTTTGCCAATTTTACTTCCCAATCTGGAAACCGATGCACCTTTTGAAGTGATTGAAATCGAGGCAGGCGAGGAAAATAAAAATATTGGAACTGCGACTCAACTTTGGGAAATATTTTCGGAGATGGAAGCCGACAGAAAATCTTTATTGATTAACCTTGGCGGTGGAGTGGTAACCGATCTTGGCGGTTTTGTAGCTTCTACTTATAAAAGAGGAATCCGCTTCATTAATCTTCCAACCACGCTTCTTGCAATGTGCGATGCATCAATCGGTGGCAAAACAGGAATAGATCACCAATATCTTAAAAATGTTATCGGAACATTTGCTTTGCCAGAGGCTATTTTATTTTATCCCAAATTTCTAGACACTTTAAAATTTGAAGAACTGAGAAGTGGCTTTGCAGAAATGCTGAAACATGGACTGATAGCCGATGAAAAGCATTGGAATGATTTGATCACTGTAGAAAAAATTGCACCGCAGTTTATTGAGCCTTTTATCCAAAGGAGCATGGAAATCAAGCAGGATGTGGTTTCAAAAGATTTTAGAGAGCAGAATATCAGGAAGAATCTCAATTTTGGTCACACCATTGGTCACGCTGTAGAAAGCCTTTTCCTTAAAAAAGGAAACCTGATTCCTCATGGAGAAGCTGTAGCGCTAGGAATGATCTGTGAAACGCATCTTGCGTTTTTATGCGGTCTGCTGGATGTTGATGTTTCATCTGTTATCATCAGCAAGATAAAAAGACTCTTTCCTTATATAGACATTTCTGAATTTAAAAATGCAGAAATCATGGATTTGATGTTTAATGATAAAAAAAATGAAGACGGAAATATTAATTTTTCTCTTATTAATGGTATCGGATCTTGCTTATATGACCAAAAAGTGAAAGCTGAACAGATTATTTTAGCCTTAAACTTCTACAAAAATATGGGTAATTGTTAATCATATTATTCAATGAATACTATTTTTATTTGATTGAAAATAAATATTTTACATTAATAAATCGCAGCCTGTACCAAGTTTGTAATTCTGGTTTCAGGAATTTTGGCAAAGAATTTGAAAGTATCCCAACCGTAAAACAAAATTTAAAATTTGAAATTATGAAAAAGTTATTTTTAGGATTAGGTTTAGTAGCGGGAACATTTGCATTTGCACAAACTAGTCCGTCGTTCGGTTTAAAAGCGGGTGTTAACATTTCATCAATCTCTGATGATGGTTATGAAGATTCAAAATCAAAAGCTGGTTTCTATGGTGGTGTTTTTATGAATGCGCCTTTATCAGAACAGTTCAGTATCCAACCAGAGGTTTTATATAGTCAATTAGGTTCTAAGGTTACAAGGAGATATACTGGAACAGTTTTAGGAAATACAATCGACTACAGAGAAGATGCAAAACTAAATTTGGATTATATTACAGTTCCGATTATGTTTCAGTTTAAAGCAACGCCACAATTTTATCTAGAAGCAGGTCCAGAGTTTGGATTCTTAGTAAGTGCTAAAGCGAAAGATATCAATACGACGGTAGTCAATGGTTCTACAACTAATCAAAATACAAATTCATCTGAGGACATAAAAGACAACTATAGCAGCTTTAATATGGGAGCTGGTCTAGGTTTAGGTTTTAACTTCACAGAAAATTTTGGTATCAATGCTAGATATGTAGCTGGATTTACAGATATCAACAAGAAGAATGACGGATCAAACGGAACAACTTCTACAAACAATGATAACAATAAGAACAGAAATAATACATTTCAAGTTGGATTGTCTTACAAATTCTAATGTTATAAAAAAATATTTAATGCTACAAAGACCGATTTATTCGGTCTTTTTTTATTTCAAATTTATATTTTTGTTCTTGATAAACGATTATATATATGAAGAAAATATTTGGGTTGTTGGGATTAACGATGATGTCTTTGGCTTATTCACAATCATTCGGAGTGAAAGGTGGTGCTAATATTTCTACGATAAGTAAAGAAAATACTTGGGGAGATACCAATTCAAAAATTGGTTTTTATGTAGGAGCTTATATGAATGCTCCTGTGAATGCCTTGCTAAGTATCCAGCCAGAATTGATTTATAATAATATGGGTGTTAAGTATGAAAATAATAATACTTCTCATACGCTGAATCTTAATTATATATCGATGCCTATTATGTTTCAATTTGAATTAATACCAAAATTCTACGTCGAGGGTGGTCCTCAATTTGGTGTTTTAGTAGGCAACAAAAATAAATACCAAAGTGATAGTAAAACGATAATCGAGAAAGATAAAGATGCATATAACCAATTGGACTTGAGCGGAGGAATTGGATTGGGCTTCAAGTTTAATAATATGGCAATTGGTGCAAGATATATTATTGGTTTTACGGATATCAAAAAGAACGGTTCTACAAGTTGGAAAAATAGTGACAAACAGCTTAGAAATAGCGGCTTCCAATTCGGGTTGCAATACGAATTTTAATTTAAATTAAATTTTTGGATATAAAAAAAACTAACTTCAAAAAGAAGCTAGTTTTTTTTACTAATTGGAAATCGCAACGGTTGTTCCCTGCGTATGCGCGTTCATCTGCGGCGCATAGTAGTTTTGAAGCGTAGTAATGCCGTTTGAGAATTTTCCACTTGCATTAGCAACATAATCGTATTCGAAAACATATTTTCCTTTCGGCATATATTCGATATAGAAATTGGTGGAAGCATCTTTTGTGGATTGATAATAACCCAAATTATTCTTCCACTGATAACCCGAAATCACATCCAAAGGTTCAAAACCTGCAGCTCTCATATCTTTCAAATGGATGAATTCCATAGTTCTGTCGGTGTTCAGAATCATTCTTACAGTTACTTTATCACCAACTTTGATTGGCGAATTTTCATTGATTTTAATTAATTGTTCACCATTTTCAGTCTTCACTTTCTTGTACAATCCTTTAGAAATCGAGATATAACTTTCCGAAGATTTTATTTTGTCAAGGTCTTCATAATATTGCCAGAATAATCCACCTTGAACAATTCCAGCGCTTTCTTTTTTGATGGTTACTGTGGATAGATTTTTATCCAAATTATCAGAAGTTACAGTTTGTTTAACATAACCTGTCGCTTGCGTTTGCGGAATCAATTGTTTTCCGCCCCAAGTGATTTCTGCTTTGTCACTTTCATTAGAAGTCCAAGATTTCCCTGAATTCAAAATGGTAAAAATAACTTCCGCTGTTCCTCTGGAACTTCCCCAGGAATTGACTTCTTTCTGAGTAATCAGCCAGATTTTCATTTCTTCGATGAAATTTTCATCTTGTGGAGTTAATTTCTGGAAAGCTTCCAAAGCTCCTGCGTGATTTACTGTTTTGGAAGAATACCAACCCCAATCATTCAGATTTTGTTTCCAATAAACACCTTGAGTTTCTGATTGTGTCGAAGTTTCTTTCAAGTAAGTCATCAGTTTTTTCGAAATATCTTTCAATCCATAATTGTTGAATAATAAAGCCGCTCTGTGTAATCCGAAGAATGTAAAATCTTTGATATCTGCTTTTTTAGCTTTAGAAATAACCGAAGTTTTCAAAGTTGCTCCTTTAGCTTTCAAAGCATATTCTTTCTCCCAATAATGTCTTGTGTCAAGATAATCCAAAACAAAATTATTCCACACATTATCTTTATCTGTTTTCCAATATTTATTCACTTCATTATCTACATAAGAAACCAGTTTTTTTACCATTACTTTCTGTTCAGAACTTTGATAATCAGAAAGATTTCCTTTCAGCCATTCATTGATTCTTCCTAGATTTTTCAAAATATAAAGCGAAGTGTAATAAGAGCTTGGATAACCTTGATACCAACTGAATCCACCATCTGGATTTTGAAGTTTTATTAATTCTGACCAATCATCATTGATAGAGTTACGCATAATATTGGAATTAAATAGAAGCGAAATTTTCGCCATTTCTTCCGTTTCATTTTTCGATTCCAAAACCCAAGGCGTTTCATCCAATAACAATTGTTTCAGTTCCTGATTTTTTTCAAGATTCGAAGTCAAAAGACCTTTAGATTGATATTCATCAAAAACAGTTTTAAGTTTTGGATTTGCTTTAAAAATTTCCGAAGCCAAAATATCAGCAAACCATTTGTTGAAAACAACATCTGCCGAATTATTGATGTCATCTTTCAAGCTTGGAAGCGCAAACATAATTTCCCAAATTGGATTCGTCGTCAATTCCAAAGTGTTAGAAACATTAGTCAGCGTTTTAGAATCAGAATTTTTCAGATTTTCCAAAGTGAAAGTTTTGGTCTGTCCTTCTTTTACAAAAATCGGAAGCGCATCCGTTACTAGCATTCTATTTGGAAGAACAGCGATTGCTTTTTGTTCGCCATCAGAGAAATTACCTGCTTTAGCAACGATTTTAATAATAATCGAAGAAACATTATTTGGAACTTTCAATTTCCAAGTTGCAGATGTATTTCCATTTTCAGCCAAAGAAAAAGATTGCTCCTTGTTATATCCAGACACCGCAGTCAATTGGCTGATTCCGAATTTATCAGTAATATCCTCATTCGTAAAAGCATCCAAAATTTGCAATTGAGCAAAACCATTTAATTTTTGATTAACTAGACTTGAGATTTTGGTTTGAAGATTCAGTTCGTCGCCTTCACGTAAAAATCTTGGATAATTTGGCGTGATAGAAAACTCTTTTTGCGTTACTACAGATTTTTCCAAAATAGCTGTTCTTGCATCTTTGGTATGAGCCAAAAACATCACTTTCCATTGTGTCAAAGCTTCCGGAGAAGTGAATTCAAATGACACATTTCCATCTTTGTCTGTGAGAAGATTTGGATAGAAAAACGCAGTTTCGTTGAGGTTTTGACGAACTGGGATTTTGTCTAAATTTTCATCTTTTTTATTCTTCATTTCATTTGGTAATAGCGGGCTATTTTCCATCTGTTTTTCTATCGGTGGTGGTGGAGTTTCCACTTTTGGTGCTTTTACTGGTGCAGGCATAGCCATATCCATTACCGCATTTTCTGCATAAATTTTATTAGAAGCTAGACCACGAATTCGAATAGAAGTCTGCCCATAAATTCCACCATCAAACCAATTAAACTGAGGCGAATTGATGTTGTATTCTCCTATGAAATCAAATCTCTTATTATAATATTGTTGCTCCAGGCCATTTCTTAATTCATAAGAACTTTGATAAAAAGGAGAATAGAATCCGTGCCAATTCCAAGAATTCACAGCAAATTGGTCAAGCGATTTATCATACATATTCGCTAAAACTTCAGCTGTCATTCTGAGCGAAGTCGAAGAATCTTTATCAGCACCAGAAATTTTTATCGTCCATTTCTCTTTTTGTCCAGGCTGTAATTTGTCTCGGAAAGTAACGGTTTCAATTTTCAAATCATCTTTGCTGTCCGCGATTTTCAGATCAACCGATTCGGTTTTCACATCATTAAATGCAACCAATTGGAATTGTAAATTAATTCTCGAGATACTTTCATCTTTCGGAATTGTAGTTTCATATTCCAAAATTCCATTTTTGAAAGATTTGGTTTCTGTCACTGTTTCACCTTTTCCATTTTGAATAAAAATATTGACCAAAGCATCAGGAATCGCAGAATAAACAAACACTTTTGCTTTTTCACCTCGTTTGAAATCTTGTGTTGGTTTAATCACTTCCAAGAATGGATTTTGATTTTGTCTCAACGATTTTTTATCCCAAACTTTGAAGAATTGCTCCGTTTTTATCGTGTCTTTTCCTTCGATATTATATAGCAAGATTTTGTAAGTTCCAGCTTCCAGTTTACCAAGATTCAGTTTTTCGTTTGTCATTCCGAGGGAAGAGGAATCTTTAGATTCTTCACTACGCTTCGCTTCGTTCTGAATGACAGGGTTCTTCACTTCATTTAGAATAACAGAAGAAACTTTCCAATTCTTCACATCATCATTTTTATCAAATCTGTCGTGAGGAAATTTCTGTACAAATTCAGCTTTTGATAATTGTGGCAAATCTTGAATTACTGAAGAGAAATTCTCTCTGAAAATCTGTTTTGGTTCTTCCAGTTTTTCCAATTTTACGTTGTAAGATTTTGGTAAAACTTGGTCATTATAATTTTTGGTGTCGACTGTCAATTTCACAGCTTCATCAGAAAATATATTTCCAATTTCATTTGCCGTGATATAATGAGAAACCGAAGCTACTTTCACATTGCTGTTTGCAGATTGAGTTTCGCCGTTTATGTCTGTCACAGAAGCATTAATCGCATAATTATCAATCTGAATTCCTTCCAGAGTCTCGTCTTTTTTCAACTCTATTTTGATGGTGAATTCTCCTTTTTCATTGGTTTTTACATCGCCAAGAATTGAGTTTTCATTATCATTTCCACGAGGATACCACCAAAAATATCTCCAACGGATATTCTGTTTTTTGATTTCATAGTTAACTGTCGAATTGCTCAAAGGAACACCGGAAAACATCATTGCTTTTCCTTTTAATTCAATAGTTTGACCGTATTTGTATTCGTCTTTTATCGGCTCAAAAGTCACTTCAAATTTCGGACGTTTGTATTCTTCAACATTGAAATCCATATAGCCTGAAATATGATAACCAGAATTATCATCATCGTTATCAACTTCAATATTGAAATTTCCGTTCAGTTTATTTTTAGGAAGAGTGAAGCTCCCATTAACAGAACCAAATTCATTAGTTGTCAATTTCAACGTTTGTAATTCCTCGCCATTAGCATCGTGCAAAATAATATTCAACGGAATTTTCTCAAGGACTTTAACTTTCTGAGTTTCGCCATTAATTCCTGTGACAATAGCTTTAAAATAAACAATTTGTCCAGGTCTGTAGATTTTTCTGTCGAGGAAAATTTGTGCAGATTCTTGATTTTCAGATTTATTTCGGTTATTGTAATTATCATAACCATAAACATTTATCATCGAATAATTGTTTCCGTTTCTGACAAGAAAATTTCTATAATATTCTTTGTTGTCCGAATTTGGAATTTGGAAGTTTCCGGAAGCATCAGTTTTCAAAGAATGTTTTACGGTTTGTTTTCCTCTTACATATTCGGTGATTTCTAAGTTATCGTTGGCAAAAGCTTTTCCGTTTTCATTGTTTACGAGTTTCAGAATATTTGCTTTTGGATTAGAATCATCTTTTTTAGAATAAATAATTTTAGAATCAGAAACGATAAAATGAAAACTTTTTTGAACCGAATTTTCTACTACATATTCTGCTAAATAAATTCCTGCTGGAAGTGCTTTCAGTTCCAAAGAAGTTTTATGCGTTTTGAAATCCACAGATTCAGGAAGAGAGAATTGGTCTTTTCTTACCAATGTTTTTTTGACTTTTGCAAAAGGAGTTTTGTAAGAATCAAAAACGTAATTCAGAAAACCTTGTATGTCATCTTTAACTTCATAAATGTTCAAAGAAAATTGCTTTATATTTTTTCCTTCTGCAACAATGTGAATTGGTTTGTTACTTTGTGTTTCGTTTTCGTAAAATAAATTTAACTGAGGATTTTTAATTTGATTTTCTTTGTTTTTGATGTTATTCAGAAACTTAGATTTTGGAAAGATTTCTTTGGCATCATTTATCCAGGTCAAAGCCAATTTGTAATCTTGTTTTTGCTCAAGAATCTCAATCATATCATCGATAATCAAGACTTTGTAATCGCCCTTTACAGATTTGTCTTCAACCAATTTTTCGAGTTGAGCAAATTTGTCTTTGCAATTATTTAATTCACAATTATAATTGATTTTTTGATGTTTGAAGTATAATAGAGCATTCCCAGAAAGAGAACCAATTTCCGAATCAAAAATTGAATTGATTTTGATTGAATTTACTTTTAATTCGTTCGGAGTGAAAAGATTTTGATTTCTTAAGAACTCGATATAATTATAGTTGTACCAATCGGAAAGTGTTGGAAAATAGTCTAGATTATCAGCCTCGTCAAAGATTTCCTTGTATTTCTGCATTTGAATTTTCTTCAAAACAGAATTTTCTTTTTCTAAATCGGAATAATTCTTCGATAAATAATTTTTAAAATCCAGTTTGCTCCAAGTTTCAATTTGAGATAAATCTGCGTTATCAATATTTGTTTTTTGATTGATTTTCCAAGAATTATTTTGGTAGTAATCTTTGATAAACTCCAAAGTCAGAAGATGAAACAATTGTTTTTCATCACCTTTCAATTTGCTTTCGGTTGTCTGAAGCTTCGAAAAGAATTTAGAATTTTCATCATTCTTAGTATCATCATAAGTCTGCTTTGTAATACTGAATTCAGCCTTCAAAGACTTGATAATTTGTATCGCATTATTTTCTTTCAAAGCTTGGTTCTGTATTTCGAGAATAATAGGAAGATTGGATTTGTAAGTTCCTTTTTTATAATTTTCCTCGATTTTTTTCCATTGCTGGTCGTAATAGTTTTGAGCGGAAAAATTCATAGTAGCAAATATCAATAAGAATATTAATAAGGATTTTAGGATTTTCATATGTAGATTGTATTTTTTAATCAGTGAACCGGATCACTTTATAAAGATGCATTGTTTTATCGTAAGGTTGGAAAGGGAAACATTTTTTTTGAAATGAAAAGTCTATTAAAATTTAGTAACCACATAGGCACATAGTTTTTTTCAAATTTTTAAGATTAATAAGATTAAATAGTTAGACATTTATTTCTATTTTATCTTTTCCAGACAAATAATTTATTTTTTTTCTATATGCCTATGTGGTTTTAGCATTTTGAAGATTTCATTTATTTAGAACATTTTTTCCGACATTTGTTAATGTAAAATGTCGATTTTAAATTTAGCAAAAAAATATGTTATTGACAGTCAGATTTATGTTTCATTAATGGGAACTTTTCTGGCTGCATTTTTTATGCTGGAGCAAAATATATTCCGTTGGCCGAGTTTGCTTTTGATTTTCATCACCTACTTCAGCGGCTATCTTTACACCAAGTATCAATACGATAAAAAGAAATTCATTAAAATTCTGATTTTCAATTCAATTTGCGGAATTTTAAGTTTTTGTTTGATTGTTTTTAATCATAACGAAATCAGGTTGTTAAAATGGGCTGTGATTGTCGTCATTGGTTTGCTTTACAATTCCTTTTTCTTGGAGAAATTCATCAGGAAAATCCCATTACTAAAGATTTTTTACGTTGGTTTAACTTGGGCTTTAATCAATTCTTGGTTGATTTTGCCTGACTTTAATCTAGCAATATTTTTCATTACTTGGTTATTTATTTCCGCTTTGGTTTTGCCTTTTGATATTCGAGATATGAAAAGTGATGATGTAGTAACTTTCCCGATTCTGATTGGGATTCAAAAAACTAAATTTTTAGCTTATGCTTTAGTTTTTATTGCAAGTTTGTTGAGTATTTCTTATCTGGATTTGATTTTTTCGCTGTGTTTTTTCTTGACTACAATTATCACATTTTTATTAATTTATTTTTCAGAAAATAATAATCGGGAAGCTTATTTTAGTTTTTTGGTTGAAAGCTGTAGTGGACTTCCTTTATTATGTCTTTTGGCTTATAAATTGATATTGCAGTTTTGTTAAAATCTAGTAATGTTCAATAACAAATCTATTCTTCTTATTCTCGTTTTTCTAAACTTCTTTTCCATTGCTCAAGCGCAGGAAAGAAAAGATTCTATCTATTATAAAATTGAAGAATTTTCGGATAAAAGAAAGTTTACAAAATTCCTTCACCGTTTCATATTTCGTCGTGAGGCAGACTCAGCTTCTGTATCTTCCAGAAAAGAAAAACAGTCTCAGGAATCCTATGACGGAAAATTTATTCGCAATGTGAGGATTGAAACCATAGACCCGTTTGGATATAATACAAAGGATACAAAAGAAAAATCTAAATGGTACGATTGGTTTACCAATCATCTTCATTCCAATACCAGAATATCCACGGTTAATAACTACTTGTTATTCAGAAAAGGAGAAGCATATAATGCACAGAAACTCTATGAATCCGAACGTCTGCTTCGACAGATGAATTTTGTGAATCGAGTCCATATTTCTGTAGAAAACAGCTCCGGCGATTCTGTTGATGTGGCCGTCAAAGTTTTGGATTCCTGGAGTCTAAAGCCGAGACTAAGCTATTCCGGAAGTAAAATTGGATTAGGAATAACAGAAGAAAACCTGCTTGGACTTGGCCACGAAGTCGATTTTCTTTACCGAAATGATTCCAAGGAAAAACAGGATTATTTTTATGGAAGTTATCTTGCCAATAATCTTTTCGGAAGTTATATCAATGCGCAGATCCTCGGCGAGCGTGATTTTTTTAAGAATGAAAGAATCAATGTAAGCGCAAAAAGAGATTTTTTCTCGCCATTGACAAAATGGGCAGGTGGTTTTACCTTTGAATATTTTATGCGAAATGTCGCACTTCCTATGGAAACACAAACAGCTTTTCCTGAAGTTCAGATCAAAGTTTACAGTCAGGATCTCTGGGGTGGTTATCAGATTCCAGTTTCGGCAAATCCAGATGAAAGGATATCCAGTAACATTGCTTTGATAGGAAGATTTCAGAATTGTCAATATAAAGACAGTCCGGGAATAGATGAGTTTAATTATTTCCGTTCCTACAATAGTTTTTTGGCCTCAGCAGGATTTATTCAGAGGAAATTTTCTGTTCAGCAGCAGGTTTTTCAGTATGATCTGCCGGAAGATATTCCGTATGGGAATTCATTCAGTCTGACAGCTGGCTTACTATCGAGAAGCAAGGAAGTTGTTCCCTACGCAGGAATTTCTGCTG
>DLND01000109.1:4026-4262 GCA_002476905.1 Flavobacteriales bacterium UBA7519 | reverse complement strand
ATGACAGCAATGCACAAGGCGACTGATAATGCAGAAGCACTTAGAAATGACCTTAAGATTTTCTATAACAAAGCAAGACAGGCTGCCATCACCAACGAAATATTAGAAATTGTTTCCGGAGCAGAAGCTCTCAAAAACAGTTGATATATTTATAAGTTAAAGTTAGTAGTTAGTTATAAAAAGCATTGGAGTTCAGACTTCAGTGCTTTTTATTATTTTTGGGCAGCTTAATCCGC
>DLND01000109.1:0-3825 GCA_002476905.1 Flavobacteriales bacterium UBA7519 | reverse complement strand
TAATCCGCCTTCCGCTCCCAAACCTAACGAAGTGGTGATAAGTTTGCTTTTTAATAATAGTTTAGATAAAAAGTTAAAAAATTACATTTACAAACATATTGGAAAAAGCAGTAGGAAAAAGTCAGAGAAGTGGTTGATACAAAAATATCGTGTCGAACAATAAGTCCCTACTGCTTGTTTTCTGGAAACCGAATAGAATGCTGTTTATAAAGAGAAAAACTCTTATCACACTGGTTCATAAGAAAACAAAATTCCAATACATTTAAAGTAATTGTATGGTAAATTTAGAAAAGAAAGTAGTAGGAATTGACGTAAGCTCAAAGTTTTTGACCATAAGTTTCAAAAACGCACAAAACCAAGAAATCGTAATGAATATTGGCAATTTGAAAAAAGATATTTTAAGCTGTCTGAAAAAGTTAGACCAAAAGGATTATAAAATTGTAGTAGAAGCCACCGGTTCTTACAGTAGCAAAATCCTTTACTATGCTTATTCAAAGGGATTTGATGTTTATCAGGTAAATCCTTTGACGATTAAAAAATATGCAGAAGTAAGAAACTTAATCAGTAAAACTGATGATGAAGATGCTAAATTAATCCGGGATTTTTGAGAGAAAATGGAAATTTGTCCTTTTGAACCCAAAAAAGAGAATCTTGAATTTTTAGAACAGGAACTCAATCTTTTGCAGGATTTGGAACAGGAGAAAGCGAGATTTTCATTAAAATTAAAATCTCTGCGCCAAAAAGCAAGACTCAATAAAGAGGTGGTAAAACATTATGAAACATTGATTAATAATTTGCAAAAAGAGATAGAAAAACTTTTGAAACGATTGCCAAAACTGGAAGATGAGGAATTGCAAGAGAATAAAACTCTGCTCAAGAGCATTAATGGAATTGGAGAGAAAACCTCGCTCTTATTGCTGGTTGCAACGAACCATTTCAAGAGTTTTGAACACTCAAAATCGGTAAGTAAATACTTTGGAGTTGCTCCAAGAATGTATCATTCCGGAAACAAAAAAATAACAATCGGCAAATGTCGAACAACCAAAGAATATATCCGAAGTGTCTTATTCATCTGCTCTTGGAGTGCGGTAAAATGCAATCCGCAATGCAAAGCCTTATATGAAAGGATTTTGGAAAAAGGGAAATGTAAAAAATTAGCTTTAATAGCAGTTTGCAACAAACTGCTACGACAAGCCTTTGGAATAATAAAATCTAAAAACAAATATCAACTGGATTTTGCAAAATAACTAAAAAAATGAACCTAAAAATTTTGGAATATAACATAGAATGTTCGACGAAGTCAATCTTTTCACTCCACTGCGTTGCGTAAAAAGGATTTCCGCTCAAATCGAGGAGCGAGATTCATCGATTCAAATGAAAAAATATATAAATAGGAGATAAGTCGGGCTGCAGCATCGCCATTTAGAAACAGTCAACCTTTAATTGGTTATAAGGAAAATAGCGACGAAATCTGGGTATGGTGGTGGAATATAATTCATTTAGTAATTATTGAGGGGTGAAGCTCCGAAATGTTGATTGTGACATCATATTTTATCACAGAATCATATTTTTACAACTTCTGAACCTAAATTTTAATATCTAAATCCAAGTTAAAAAAAATATCTATCTTTGCAGATATTGTATATAACAACATTAAATGGACCCCGATAGTTTAGTCAAACTTCTCATTGCATTATTTTTAGTTCTTCTCAATGGCTTTTTCGTAGCCGCTGAATTTTCAATCGTTAAAGTACGTTATTCCCAGATCCAGATTAAGGCTGCGGAAGGGAATACAATGGCAAAGCAGGCCGAAAGCATTATTAAAAATCTGGATGCTTATCTTTCCGCAACCCAGTTAGGAATTACATTGGCATCTCTTGCCTTAGGTTGGGTGGGAGAAAGTGCGTTGCACCATATTATAGAAGGGATATTTCATTCTCTTGATATCGAACTGGCACAGACTACTGTTACCACTATTTCTGTGGTATGCAGTTTCTTACTGATAACAATTATGCACATCGTTTTTGGGGAATTGGTGCCTAAGTCGATTGCCATTAGAAAGTCGGAAGCGACAACATTATTTATCGCATATCCTTTGCATCTTTTCTATAATATTTTCCGTCCATTCATTTGGTTGATGAATTCATTATCCAATGGATTTTTAAAAATTATAAAAATTCATCCTGTTTCAGAACATGATATTCACTCTACAGAAGAGCTTCAGCTGTTGGTAAAACAATCTGCAGACAGCGGCGAAATTGAAGAAGAAAATTACGAAATCATTAAGAATGCTTTTGACTTTACAGATCATAATGCAAAGCAGATCATGATTCCACGACAGAATATCTCCTCCATTGATATTGAAGATGATAAGGAAGAAATCATTGCGCAAATTATGGATAGCGGGTATTCCAGAATTCCTGTTTATGAAGGATCTATAGACAATATTATAGGTATTTTCTACACGAAAGAAATCATCAGAGAGTATATCAAAAGTAAAGGCGAACTGACTCACGAGGATCTCCGGGGACTTATGAGAGAAGCATTCTTTGTAGTAGGAAGTAAGAAAATATCGGATCTTCTGAAAGTATTCCAATTCAAAAAACAGCATATGGCTATTGTTATTGATGAATTTGGTGGAACCGAGGGAATCATTACTCTTGAAGATATTTTGGAGGAATTGGTAGGGGAAATTCAAGATGAGGAAGATGAAGAAGAGAAAATCGTTGACAAAGTTGGAGAAAATACCTATTGGGTAAAAGCGACACAGCCACTGGAAGAAATCAATGAGTGTATTCCAAAAAAAATACCGCTTTCAGAAGAGGGAGAATACAATACGCTCGCCGGGTTCATTTTGAATGAACTACAAGATATCCCGGAAGAAAATCAGGAATTCGATTATGGACCTTATCATTTTAAGATTCTTAAAATGCAAAACAAGAGTGTAGAACTGGTAGAATTGTTTTACAACAAATCTTTGGTAGATGATATCACAGACGAGATCACAGAGGGCTGAAAAAATGATAATCTATAACAATAAATCTTACGACCAGCCAAAGCGCCAATACGAAGAAGATGTGTTGGTTCTGGAAGAGGAGGATCAGGTGTACAAACTGGTACTTCATAACGATGATGTTAATACCTTTGATTTTGTAATTATGTGTCTTATTGAGATCTGTGAGCACACTTTGGAACAGGCGGAACAATGTACAATACTAGTGCATTATAAAGGTAAATGTACAGTGAAAACCGGCGCACTGGAGAAACTTAAACCTATGAATCAAGCGTTGCTGGACAAAGGTTTAAGTTCCGAAATAGTATAACAAAAACTATCACTTTTGTGGTAGTTTTTGTTTTTTAGTGAAAGCTATAAATAGGCTTCAGCTGATATATTATTCTTAGAAAATACTATATGTTGCCTCGAAAATTGTAGTTCCACAAAAATATTATTTCTGTACCTCCAACCGGATTTGATTCGTTGAAACCGCCATTATCAGGTATTTTGATGCTAATTTTCTATTCTAAATAATTTTCTTTCTTAAATAAGTTTTTCGCTGAAGTTCAGAGCATATTTTTATTGTACTATTATTTTTTTGGTTGATTGTTGATCTGCTGAAATCACCCTAGCAAAATAAACACCAGGCTTCAAAGTTGTGATGTCAATTTGAGATTGGTTTTCCGAGGTTAAGATATGTTTTCCGCTCAGATCTGTTATGTCCACTTTAAAAGTCTTAATATTATTATCAATTTTCAGATTCAGCACTTTACTTGCGGGATTAGGATAGAGGTCTACAAATCCGGATGATTTTGGAACCGTGTCATCTG
>DLND01000151.1:2452-5953 GCA_002476905.1 Flavobacteriales bacterium UBA7519 | reverse complement strand
GTTTTGTTAAGGAACGACTAATTAAGAAGCTTCCTTTTTTTGTAGAACATCAATTTTACTATTGACCAATTTATATTTTTTAAGATAATCGTCAAGTTCTGTGACTGAGCTACTATTAACTTTTAGCTGCAGATGTACATTGCCAAAATTATTGCCATTGATATATTCCAGATCTGCGTTGATGATTTTATAGGGGATATTTAACTGATTATAAATTGCAAAAAGCAAAACATCAAATCTGATCTTACCATTCAGATCGACTTCCAATAAAATATCTTTTTCGGAACCAGCATACAATGCTTGGTTATTATTTTCGTTAGGATAAATCATAATATTAATTTTTTGGACGGTTAATTTTTTTGAGGAGCGGAAGAACCAAGTAGTTATAGATGTAACAGCCTATGCAGACACGAAAAACACTTTCTACAGATGCCAGAACAATGAGAAAAATGCCAAGAAAAATCCCAACCTGAGAATCATAATAAATGGCTATTAATAACGATAAAAGCAAACCCAGCGACGCAGCGAATCTCTTCGGGCCAGCAAAAACTAGCTTCTTTTCCAGATAGAGAAACTCGCTGATTTTTTTTGCCATAAAAAATAAGGGAGACATAAAGATTCCTGTTGCTCTGATTAGAAAATCAATAACCACACAATATAGCAACCATTGCTGCTGGAAATGAAGTCCAAAAATCGTTAACAATACCACCTGATAAGCTACAATTGAAATGACGTTTTCATCAACGTAAATGGTTTTAATTTTACTTTTTTCCATAGTTTTTTCTTTTAAAATTAAAAAGCTTCACCGAGAAGGGTAAAGCTTTCACACACTCTCGCCTACCCAATGGTTATTTGGAATTACACATTATGATATGAGAGAAGATGCTAATCATTTAATTCTGATACAAATATAGAAATTATTTAATTCCCACCAACTAAGTATGAATTAAATTTGAAAAAAATAGGATTAAAGTTCTCCTATTTTGTCAATTTTATTAGAATTTGCCAATCCATTGGGGTTGCAGCCAGGCTCTCCTTCGGGAACTTTTAGGTTTTTATCTTGATAGAACTTTTCCCAGAATGCATTAGTCTTACCTGTTTTTGGATCAATGAATGTCATGGGATCCAGTTTAAAAATTTTATAATCTCGGAAAGCTCTTTCTACAAAATCTGAACAGTAATAGGAATTATCATCCAAAATATAATTGAAATTGTAAGGCTTGCCCACCAGAGTTTCTGCTTTGGAAACCGAATTTGGAATGGATGAATGAAATTCTGATTTTAATCTGTAAACATCAATTTTCTGCCCGGACTTAGTTTGTTCTTTTAAGAAAGAATGAAGTTTTTGTTTCTGAGAACCACCTTTTGGAGCAGCGTGAAGAACATAAAGATGATGGTCTTCTTTTTTTACAATTCCAATGTGGTCATACGAAGTTTTCTTCTCCGTCTGAGTGACATTATTAATCGCTCCAGACAGTCCAGAATCTACAGATGGTACGAAAAGTAAATCGCCGTTTTCCAAAATAGAAGTATTATAAGTTTTGCAGCTTGTTAAAAAAATAAGCGCAAAAATACTGCAAAGAATATTACTTTTTAAAATTTTTCTCATAAGATGCAATCCATTCATCCACAGATATTTTCTGACATAGTTTACCCAACAAATCATAGGTAATATCCTGTACTTTTTTAAACCTGATACAGGACTTTCCCATATCCAATTTCTTTTTAGAATGGTTCGGAAACTCTGCTACAAACCAATCTAAAATTTTAGGGTCAGCATAAATTCCCATATTGTAAAAAGCAATAAAATTCTTTTGAGAAGCTACACTTATGAAAGGTAAAGGTGTATCTTTCGCACAATGATAACCAGCGGGATAAGTGGTCATAGGAACCACCCAGGTGACCATTCCGTACTGCATTGTCTGCTGAAAACCTGTCGGAAGATTACGATCCACAGTTTCCAACAGCTTTCTGAAAGCGTGTCGTCTTTCCTCAGGAATCTGGGAAATATATTCTTCTACGGTATCAACAAAAATCTGCATATGATTATTAATTAAAGTTATCTCAAAGTCGCAAAGACAATTTATAATTTGACTTTTAATTAAGTCGCTAATTTCAACTGTTAAAAATTAGCGACTCAAAAACATCTTATTTTATAAAATTAAGCGCCTTTGCGATTAAATAAAATTCAATTATTTAAAATCAAAAATACTAATTTTTTTGTTGAAAAATTAAAGCTTATTTTTGTACTCCAAAGTCTATAAACAATGCCGAAAATATCGCAAAGAGCGCAGCATATGCCTGCATCTCCCGTAAGAAAATTAGTCCCTTTTGCCACTGCAGCAAAACAGAAAGGAATCAAGGTATATCACCTGAACATTGGTCAGCCAGATATCGAAACGCCACAAACGGCTTTGGATGCTGTGAAAAACATTGATTTAAAAGTTTTGGAATATGCCCTGTCAGAAGGAAATATTGAGTACAGAAAAGCTTTGGCTGAGTACTATCATACTTTGGGATTTACGGATTTGACGCCTGATAATTTTATTGTAACCAACGGAGGTTCAGAAGCTTTGAATTTCGCTATCTCCACATTATGTGATGATGGTGATGAAATTATTATTCCGGAACCATACTATGCTAATTATAATGGATTCGCCGGAACATTCAATATCAATGTAATTGCAGTTCCATCCACTATTGATACAGGTTTTGCATTGCCTTCCATAGAAGAATTCGAGAAAAAAATCACAGATAAAACAAGAGCGATTGTTGTTTGTAACCCGGGAAATCCGACAGGTTATCTCTACTCAAGAGAAGAACTTCAGAAGCTTGCAGAAATTGCAAAAAAACACGACATTGTGATTATTTCTGATGAAGTTTACAGAGAATATGTTTATGATGGTGAAAAACAAATCTCAATGTTTGAATTTCCAGAAGTTGCAGACAATGTTATTGTTATCGATTCAGAATCAAAAAGATATTCGATGTGTGGTGCGAGAATCGGCTGTATGATTACGCGTTCAAAGAAAATCCACGATGCAGCGATTCTTTT
Source organism: Flavobacteriales bacterium UBA7519 (assembly GCA_002476905.1). Taxonomy (GTDB): domain Bacteria; phylum Bacteroidota; class Bacteroidia; order Flavobacteriales; family Weeksellaceae; genus Epilithonimonas. The sequence continues at coordinate 2,898 of DLND01000151.1, read as the reverse complement.
TGCCCAGGCAAGATTGAGTCCAGTTCTTTTGGGACAAATTGCTGCAACAGCTGCACATAAAAACGATGCCGAATACATTGCTAAAGTTAGAGAAGAATATACCGAAAGAAGAGACCTTTTGGTAAGCTTATTGAATGAAATTCCTGGAGTAATCTGTCCAAAACCTAAAGGAGCATTCTATTGTGGTGTAGAATTGCCTGTAGACGATACAGAAAAATTTGCACAATGGCTTTTGGAAAGCTATTCCAATAATAACGAAACCATTATGGTAGCGCCAATGGGCGGATTCTACAGCAATCCGGAATTAGGAAAAAAACAAGTAAGAATTGCGTATGTTTTGAAACAGGAAGATCTCCAAAGAAGTGCGGAACTTCTGAAAGATGCGATAGAACAATACAGAACTGAATTTGGTCTGAATTAATCCTCTGCCCCGTTTACTCATAATA
>DLND01000151.1:0-2393 GCA_002476905.1 Flavobacteriales bacterium UBA7519 | reverse complement strand
AATAACCACATAGAATCGTTTTGAAAGTCTATTTAAAATTTAAAATTCTATGTGGTTTTATTTTTAATTTTATACCAATCATAAATCCAATAAGATGAAATTACTAAAATCCGGTCTGATACTGTCTGTATTTGCCATTTTCCTTGTCAGCTGCAAAACGGTAGCTCAGAATTCCAACATCAAATCTATTACCTTTACCAATACATACGGAAGAGGCGGAATGACATCTGTAAAAGTTACTAAAGACTCTATTGAAACTACGGGAAGAGGTGGTCGCGTAACAGACTTCCCGAATTATTCCAAAAAAATGACTGCTGCAGACTGGAACAGCCTCACTGCAGGTCTTGACCTCAACATGCTTAGCCAGACAAAAAGTGGAGAAAGAAAAGGTGTGTATGACGGACACGATGAGATCTTTCGTATTGAAACTGCAGAAAAAGAATATGAAATTTTCAACGCTTCCGGAGATGCTAAGAATTACAAACAATTGGAAAAGCTTAAAACAAAACTGACCGCACTAACTGCAAAGTACAAATAAAATGCAGGAAAACATTTCCCTAAAACCCTATAACACTTTTGGTGTTGATGGACAATCTAAATATTTTGCTGAAGTTCGTTCCCTTGAGGAATTAATTGAAACGCTCAAATTCTCAAACTCTAAAAAACTTCCACTCCTTTTTTTGGGTGGAGGAAGTAATATTTTGCTGACAAAAGATTTTGAAGGATTAGCAATTCGATTAAATCTAAAAGGAATTACGGAAGAAATTATTGACGACAATCAGATTCTTGTTACCGCAAAAGCTGGTGAAAATTGGCATCAGTTTGTGATGTTTTGTTTGGATAAAAATTATGGTGGATTAGAGAATTTGTCATTAATTCCAGGAAACGTTGGAACTTCTCCGATGCAAAATATAGGCGCTTACGGAACAGAAATAAAAGACATTTTCGAAAGCTGCAAAGTTCTGAATCTTGAAACATTAGAAATTGAGACTTTCAATTTGGAACAATGCAAATTTGGTTACAGAGATTCGATTTTCAAACAAGAAGGCAAAGGGAAATATGTGATTTTAGAAGTGACTTTCCGATTGACAAGGAAAAATCATAAAATTGATGTTGAATATGGCGCAATCCAATCAGAATTGGAGAAAATGGGAATCACTAATCCAACCATTCAGGATGTTTCGAAAGCTGTAATTAGCATCAGACAAAGCAAATTACCTGACCCAAAAGTGATTGGAAATGCAGGAAGTTTCTTTAAAAACCCAACCATTCCAAATTCACAATTTGAAGCTTTAAAACAAAAATTCGAAAACATTCCCGGATATCCGAATGGCGAATTTGTAAAGGTTCCCGCAGGTTGGCTTATTGAACAAGCCGGCTGGAAAGGCAAACAAATAGGCAATGTAGCATCAAATCAATTGCAAGCTTTAGTTATCATCAGCGCTACTGGTAATGCTACTGGAAAAGAGATTTTTGATTTCTCTACAATGATTATCGATTCTATAAAAGAAAAATTCGGAATTGAGTTGGAACGGGAAGTGAATATTATTTAGTTGTTGGTTTTTGGTTGATTGTTGAAGGTTTTGAAATGGTTAAAAAATTAAATTAAAAAAAATGATAGTAGATATTTGGAGCGACACACGTTGTCCGTTTTGTTTTATTGGAAAAAAGAATTTTGAAAAAGCACTTCAGAATTTTGCTCAAAATGAAAAAATTGAGGTTAATTGGCATTCTTTCCAATTAGACCCAAAAATGAAAACTGACCTTAGCAGAAATCATTATGAATATTTGTCTGACATCAAAGGCCACTCTTTACAAGAGACAATCAAAATGCACGAAAATCTGATCCAAATAGGAAAAAATGCTGGGATTGATTTCAACTTTGATGAAGTAAAAGTTTCTAATTCTTTCAAAAGTCAAATATTGGTTCAGCTAGCTAAAGAAAAAGGAAAAGCTAACGAAATGGAAGAGCTTTTGTTTGAAGCTTATTTCATCCTTGGAAAAAATATTGACGATATTGAAGTTCTTTCAGAAATTGGCGAAAGGTTAGGTTTTACAAAAGAGGAAATACAAAAAGCAGTTCAATCTCCGGAATTAACAGAATTAGTAAATAACGATATTGAAGAAGCCGCTTCACTGGGAATTAACAGTGTTCCGTTTTTTGTTTTTAACAGAAAATATGCGATTTCTGGGGCTCAACCAACGCATTTATTTTCCGAAGTTCTGGAAAAAAGTTTGTCAGAGTTTTTAGAAAACAATTCAAAAATCAATATTGTAAGTGAAGGTGATTCTTGTGATGTTGATGGAAATAATTGCTAAATAATTAATTTAAAAAAAAACACAAAGACACAAAAGTTAGATTAAAAATATTATGTTTTAAGGCACAAAGTTTT
>DLND01000160.1:685-4602 GCA_002476905.1 Flavobacteriales bacterium UBA7519 | reverse complement strand
TGCCTAAAGCAAATAGCTGACAGCTAAAAATATGAGTCAAAAACAATATACAGCAAGTAGTATTCAGGCATTGGAAGGGATGGAGCACGTTCGTATGCGTCCTTCGATGTACATTGGTGATGTGGGAGTCAGAGGTCTCCACCATTTGGTTTATGAAGTAGTAGATAACTCGATCGATGAAGCTTTGGCTGGATATTGTGATACAATTTCCGTGGCGATAAAAGAAGGCAATGCAATCGAGGTGATGGACAATGGACGAGGTATTCCTGTTGATTTTCACGAGAAAGAACAAAAATCAGCGCTGGAGGTTGTAATGACCAAAATTGGAGCTGGAGGTAAGTTTGATAAAGATTCTTACAAAGTTTCCGGAGGTCTGCACGGTGTTGGGGTTTCCTGTGTTAACGCCCTTTCCAACGAGATGATAACAACCGTTTACAGAGACGGAAATGTTTATCAGCAGGTTTATTCCAGAGGAAAAGCGCAAACTGGTGTTGAGGAAATCGGAAAAAGCGATTACAGAGGAACCAAGCAGTTTTTCCAACCAGATGATACAATTTTCACAGAATTAGTTTATAACTACGATACTTTAGCCAACCGTCTTAGAGAGCTGTCTTACCTTAATAAAGGAATTACAATTACCTTGACAGACGAAAGAGAAAAATTGGAGGATGGAACTTTCAGAACCGAAGTTTTTCATTCAGAAGGTGGATTGAAGGAGTTTGTTGAGTATATCGATGGAAACCGTGAGTCTATTATGGAGAATGTTATCTTTATGGAAGGTGAGCGCGATGATATTCCCGTAGAAGTTGCAATGCGTTACAACACATCTTTCAATGAGAATCTGCATTCTTATGTTAATAATATCAATACCCACGAAGGAGGAACACACTTGGCAGGTTTCAGAAGAGCTTTAACAAGAACTCTTAAAAAATATGCTGATGAACTAGGTCTTCCTGCAAAAGAAAAAGTGGAAGTTACTGGAGACGATTTCCGTGAAGGTTTGACGGCGGTAGTTTCTGTAAAAGTGATGGAACCTCAGTTCGAAGGCCAGACCAAAACGAAGTTAGGTAACTCAGAAGTTTCCGGAGCGGTGGATAAAATCGTTGGAGAAATGCTGACCAATTTCCTGGAAGAAAATCCACTGGAAGCAAAGCAGATCGTACAGAAAGTTGTTTTAGCTGCGAAAGCAAGACAGGCAGCGAAAAAAGCTCGCGAGATGGTTCAGAGAAAATCGCCGATGGGTGGGTCTGGTTTGCCAGGGAAATTATCCGACTGTTCTTCCAAAGATCCTGCTGAATCTGAGATTTTCCTAGTTGAGGGAGATTCTGCAGGTGGAACAGCAAAACAAGGCCGTGACCGTCATTTCCAGGCAATTCTTCCATTGAGAGGTAAGATTTTGAATGTTGAGAAATCTATGCTTCACAAGGTTTATGATAATGAGGAAATCAAGAATATCTATACTGCACTTGGAGTTTCTGTAGGAACAGAAGAAGATTCCAAAGCATTAAATATGACAAAACTTCGTTATCACAAAATCGTAATTATTACCGATGCCGATATCGATGGTTCTCACATTTCGACATTGATTCTTACTTTCTTCTTCCGTTATATGAAAGAACTGATCGAGAACGGATATATTTATATCGCTCAGCCGCCTTTGTATCTCTTGAAAAAAGGAAACAAAAAAGTTTATGCTTATAACGAAAAAGAACGTGAGCAATTTACCTTGGAAATGTCGCCAGACGGAAAAGGTGTGGAAGTACAACGTTACAAAGGTCTTGGAGAGATGAATCCGGAGCAGCTTTGGGAAACGACACTCAATCCAGAACACAGAATGCTGAAACAGGTAACAATTGATAATGCCGTTGAAGCAGATTCTACATTCTCTATGCTGATGGGTGATGAAGTGCCACCTAGAAGAGAGTTTATCGAGAAAAATGCGGTGTATGCAAGAATTGATGTTTAATATCAATTTTAAACTATAAAATCAAACCTTCCATTTTTTTGGAAGGTTTTTTGTTGCAGACCGCAATGTGTTTTTAAGTCCAATTATTTTCAATATTTCATAAAAAAATCTTGGTGGACTTTGTGTTAAAATTTTAAGTAACTTCAATCAGTTGAAAACAGAGTTTACAAACCAATATAAAAAAAGTATAAATGAACCAGAATTTAAAAAATCACCGCAAGTTTTATCCGCTTCATCATTTTATATTTTATCCTGTTACACTGGCTTTGCTTATTTTTTCAGTTGTGAAATTGTGGAACAATATAAGCGTTAATTCGGAATTTGTGACCATTTGGGCAGTAATTTCGGCTATAATTGTTTTGATTATAGTCTTGTCGTTAATGCTTCGTCATCATTACGCATTGGGACTTCAGGACAGAATTATTGTTAATGAATTTAAGCTGAGGTATTACACTTTGACAGGAAACCGTTTAGAAAACTCGACTTACCGTTTTTCAGATGCCCAGATTTTTGCATTAAGATTTGCAGCAGATGATGAGCTGATGCATCAGACAGTACAAAATAACTGGTCTCCTTCGAAGATCAAACGGAATATCAAAAATTGGAAAGCAGATAACAGTAGGGTGTAAAACCGAATTCTAAAACATGAATTAGAGTGGAAATAATATTTTTAACTTAAAATTTCAAAGTCAAATAAAAAGATTCCATAAAATGCCGCTGTAATTCTCTGAGTATTTTTATTTTTGGACAATGCAATTTGCTTTCATCATTAATCCTTATTCGGCTAAGAAAAATTATCAGCCATTTTTGGACAGCCTCAGAAAAAAGGTTGATAATCCCTTATATCTTGTTTCCAAATCTCTGCAAGATACAGAAGATTTTATTCAGAATAACTGGGAAAATGTAGACGTTTTTGTAGCGGTAGGCGGAGACGGTACTATTTCTGTGGTTGCGCAAAAGTTGATTAATACAAATAAAATTCTGGCTGTTTTCCCTGCTGGTTCTGGCAACGGATTTTCAAACGAAAATAATTTTAACAAGAATCTAGACGTCCTGCTTGCGAAAATAAGGAAGGAAAAATTTAAAGAAATTGATACATTTATGGTGAATGATCACTTCTCCATCAACGTTTCAGGAACTGGTTTTGACGGTAAAGTGGTGAAGGAATTCGAAAAAACAAGTCGAGGTTTTAAAAATTACATCAAAGTTTCCATCAAAACTTTTTTTAACTACAAACCGATTAAGATCAAATTTTTTGATGAAAGCTACAAACAGTATAATGGAAAATACCTGATGCTGAATATTGCCAACACGAGACAGTTCGGCAATAATGCTTACATTGCACCGATGGCCAGCAAAAGCGATGGTTTGGTAGATTTGGTTTTGGTGAAGAAATTTCCGCTGACATATTCCGCATTTTTTGCGTTCCGGATGTTTACAAAACGACTGAAGGATGATGAATATGTGACTTATCTTCCTGTTTCCGAAATTGAGTTTAAGGTCAATACAAAAACCTGGCACATCGACGGCGAATTTAAGAAAATCAAATCACCGATTAAGATTAAAGTGTTGCCAAAGAGTTTGAGGATTTTGGTTTGACTGTAAATAATTATTTTTTTTTGCTGAACTAATTAGGCTTCTTTTTTACCCATTCTGTATCTAATACGTCAGACAATCTGTTTAAACTTTGTTTAGATAAAATCTTAAAAAATAATCCTATAAAGAAAAATCGAATTATTAAAATTTGTCCTATACAAATTAGTATGAATATTGGATTGAATTCAGTTGATTTTGAAAATGATTGGATAAAAAATGCAATAAAAGGGAAAAGCATCAGTATTGTAAGAAGTATTTTGAACGGTTTGTTGATTTCCACTAAAACTTCTCCTTTTTCTTCTTTTATAAATCCAGTTAGTGTGCAAAAAGCTCCTTTGCCAATGTTAGATGAAAT
>DLND01000160.1:0-554 GCA_002476905.1 Flavobacteriales bacterium UBA7519 | reverse complement strand
TTTGCCAATGTTAGATGAAATTATTCTAAAATTATTGTTTTTTACTTTTCCAATAAACGATTTTTCTGTTACTTTTGACATAAGACTTTCGGATTCTTCAGTTCTTCTATTTAGTCTTTCTAAAGTTTCAGTTTGTCCATTTATAAGTTTGAATTCATAAATTGTTGAGGGAAAAATATTCATCGAATATACAAACAGTATAATTAATTCTTTTATTCTCATCGTATTATTTATTACATAAAACCATTTTAATTTCCTTATTTTTGTATCAATCATCAACTATAAAAGGTGCAGAATAAACTTAAGATTATCAACGACCCAGTTCACGGTTTTATCAAAATTCCTCACGAGATTTTGTTCGATATTATAGAACATCCTTATTTCCAAAGGTTGAGAAGAATTTCCCAGACCGGACTGCTTTCTCTTATTTTTCCCGGCGCAAAACATACCAGGTTTCATCACGCTTTAGGTGCAATGAACCTGATGTTCAAAGCTCTGGAGACACTGAAGTTGAAGGGTGTGAAGATTTCAAAAGATGAGGAAAAGGCGGCTAT
>DLND01000032.1 GCA_002476905.1 Flavobacteriales bacterium UBA7519 | reverse complement strand
GGCCAGTTTTTGTGTTCTTGGCATCCTGAGCAACCCTGAAGCCAATCCAACCATATCCTTTTGCCTGATTTTTATATCTTCTCTGACCCGGATCTAGCCAATATGCAGAATCTAACCAAGAACCTCCTTTTACCACTCTAACAAAATCGTTGATCTGTGTTGTGGGTTTGTTCTTATCCTTCTGTATTACAACGCTACCATTTTTATTGACAATAAATTTAGGTTTAACAGAATTGTACATATTGTAATCTGTACTGTCACTAGGGGCTGTACCTCCAGAATCTAATGAAGACTGATAATCTCCATCTCGGTAATTTCCATAATCTGCAATTACTTTTCTTTCAAACTCACCCGGAAGACCTTTGTACACCAGACGACCATCTGCTAAAGTGTCATATTTTAAATCTTCATTAGTAATTTTTTTAGTTGTACCATCTTCATTGGTAACTGTTTGAACAATTTTATTCCCTCTGTAATAATTGAAGTCACTAAATTCGTTATCTATTATTGGTCTGTAAATGTCTGCAACCCATTCTGCAACGTTTCCGTACATACCATAGATTCCAAGATCATTGGATGGGTACTGTTTAACATCGGCAGTAGTTGGTGAACCATCGTTCTTCCAACCGGCAACACCGGAATAATCTCCACGTCCCATTTTAAAATTCTCAAGGTACATCCCTCTGTATTTGCCTTTGGTTCCCTTCAGATTTTCTATTTCCGGAGCCTTACCTAGGTAATTATTATATTCTCTTTTCTTCTGAAGACCAAGAGCAGCAAATTCCCATTCTACTTCTGTAGGAAGTCTGAATTTTTCAACAATTCCGGAAGAACTATTTCTGTTTGCAGCAGCAATACGTTCATTGCTTGTTTTTATACCACTTCTTTTCTTTAGTTTTTCCTTATCTACATAAGCATCAAGCTCGGCATCGTTGGATTTAAACTTATCCATGTTAAATGTAGCACCTGCAGTTGCAGCCTTATCACCAGAATAGATATCTTTAGAAATAACACCTTGTTTCATTAGTGCTCTTTNNCAATATTTAGTTGCCTGCAACCAAGATACACCCACTACAGGGTAATAATCATATTCGGGAGATCTGAAATAAGTTTCTGCATAGTCATTACGAGATAGTTTGTTATTCCAAACCAGTGTATCTGGTAAAGCACCTGAATAGATATGTTTGAAACCTGGTTCTGTAGATGGGAAAACAAACTTGAGCCAAGTTGTGTATTCTCTATATTCAGAGTTAGTGATTTCGGTATCTCCTATAAAAAAAGAGCTTACCTGCATTCTTCTTGGGGTATTATTCCAGTCATGCATTACATCGTCTTCTACTAAACCCATCGTAAAAGTACCACCTTCCACATAAACCATTCCTGGCCATGCTATAGGCTTTTGTTGTTTACCAGAGAAGAACCAACCATCTTTTTCGTTAGGCTTCCAGCCGGTTTTACTTACAAAACCTTTTGTTCCGCCGCCTTTTTTAGTGTTGCCACCTCCACCGCAGCTTATTAAAAGTAGTGTACTGCTAAAAGTAATTATCGAAAACAACCTTATTTTTTTCATAATCTGATATAGAAATTTTCAAAGTACAAAGAAAAAGTAAATTCTTTAATTAATCAAATATTGTTTACCTTTTTTGATAGAACGCAATTAAATTATTTTTATTATATATCATTTTTTTAAAAAAATCGTTTATTTTGTAATCCTAAAAATTAGTCCAGTTGATGAAATTTAAATTTTACCTCTTAGCCCTTACGCTGTTTACTGCATTATATTCTGCCCAAAAGATTAATCTGGAATGGGGATCTACAACTGAGATGGACTATGGTACGGAAAAAATAATTTATCCATCTTTCAGTAATAATGGTTTTCAAATAGATGCTAACTCGCTCTATGCCAATATTAAAGTTAAAACTGACAATATTATAAATATTGATCAGGCACAATGGCAAGAAATTCCTACAAAGGAAGTTTATGGACTTAAAATTAATTCAATTTCCTCATCCTTTAAATATTACATTGATTATTATTTTGATGAGACTGAAAAAAAACAATCAGCTAGAATTAAAGTAGAAGCGGTAAAAGCAGAAAAAAACAAAATATACAGACTGGTTTCTTTTGTCATTAATCAAACGAACAAAACTATTCCTGTAAACAGAGGAAGCAATAGATACGGTACAAGTGAAAATCCATTGAAATCCGGAACTTTTTACAAAATAAAGGTCGATAAATCTGGAGTTTTTAAAATCACAAGACAATTTTTACAGCAAAACGGAATCAATCCCAGCAGCGTAAATCCCAAAAACTTCAGAATCTATGGAAATGGTGGATTAATGCTTCCTGAATACAATAATGATATGCGTTATAATGCGCTTCAGGAAAACGCAATACAAGTAGTTGGTGAGGATGATGGTGTTTGGAATGATAATGATTTTGCTATTTTTTATGCTCAGGGTCCGAATGGCTATAATCTGTTTAATCTAAACAATGGTGCAGGCAAGAAAAGAACCGAATACAGAAATGACACGTCTAATAACGTTGTCAATATTTATGAAGATTATGCTTACTATTTCATCAATTTCGATATAGGACCCGGAAAAAGAATACAAACCGTAGACAGCACTCTCCCGACGGAACTTATAACGCGATATGATGATTATCAATATATCAATGAAGAAAAATTTAACCTTTCTAAATTAGGCAGAACATGGACAGGAGATGTAATTGCTGGTTCCAAGGATGTTATTTTCAACACAAGATCTCCACTGGATGCAGATGATATCATACGGATCAAAACACAGGTAATAGCTTTCAATGCGCAATCTGCAAAAATCTCTATTGACGTCAATGGAGAGAAGTACAATGGAGAAATTTCTGCAAATGCTGACAGTTATGTTCCACTGTCTTATGAAACCGCACTGTTAAACCAGAGTGGAACAAGCATAAAATTTTCCTACACCACAAATAATAGTGCCAATCCAAATGCGTCCTTTTATTTTGATTATGCAGAGGTACAATATAAACAAGATCTTAATTTCAATGGCTCACAGATGAACTTTAGAGATT
>DLND01000014.1 GCA_002476905.1 Flavobacteriales bacterium UBA7519 | reverse complement strand
CGCTCTTCCGATCTTGTCACCAGGCTAATTCTCTCCCGTGCTAATCTATCGTTTATTTTCACTAGCGCTTCGCTTCTTAGTTTACCAAAATCAAAACCCACTTCTACCCAGAATTTGACCTGCATTGTGAACAGTCCTTGTTTTGCATTGGTGAATATCACATCCGCATTTTCTGCTTTGTCAATATGGTTTAGTGCTTTGATCTCCTCTAAGACTGCTTCTCTCGCTTTGCTAATGTCCTCGCCCATCGGAACTTCGAAATCGAAAATAATTCTGCGCTGAGGAGAATCTGTGATGTTGAAAAATGGAGAATTGAAAATCACCTGATTTGGGATGTACACTTTTTTTCCATCATCGGTAATTAATTTTGTTGTCAACAATCCAATATCTTGCACTGTTCCAGAATTTCCACCAATTGTGACGTAATCACCAATCTTAAAGGCTTTATCGACACTTACCAACATTCCCGAAAACATACTGGAAACTAAATCTTTCAACGCCACTCCCGCAATTACCCCGGCAACCCCCAGACTTCCTAAGAATTTCATAAAGAAACTACTGAATCCCATTATCTCCAACGAGATGAAAGTTCCCATTAAAATAATCAGAAACTTGAAAACTGAAATCAGCGTTACGACGGAGTCGTTCTTTGTTTTTGGAAAAAATCTATGAAATAACATCACCGACCAACGGCTGAGATAAGTGCTGGTCATCAGGAAAAACAGAAAAACTACTATCCCGACAACCAATCTAGGCGTGAGTTGTGCGAAACTGATGTACCATCTTTGTAATACGGCGTAAACTGTATTTAAATATTCCATAATCTTATTATTTTTAATAAAAAAACCGACCAAAAGTCGGTAATATATTGTCTATCAAATATAGGTATTATTTCACCTCATTAGCAATTCTTTTTGCTTGACCGGTTGGCAAATAGATGCTGAAACCTACATTGAATGTAATATTAGAGTTCAATCCTTCACTTCCAAATCCAGCTCTACCTCTATATTTCACAAGTCCTTCAACTCCAATATTTGGCGTAATGAAGTAAGAGTAACCAGGACCAACACCGAAGTCTAAACCTGTAGTAGAATCAGCATTCTCGACAGATCTACCTCCCACACCAACGTTGCCTTCGAAGAACCAACGTCCGTGATTTAACAAGTTGTCAACACCGGCTTCTCCAGGTGAGATGAAGTAACGCCCTAAAGCACCCACTCCATAAGTAAATTCTGTTGGTGTACCTTTTGTTACTTTGTTGAATCCAACATCCACATAGCCTCCTAAAGCCACATTATCCTTAATAAAATAAGCTGCCTTGGGTTGAATAGCAAAATTATATCCCGCACCAGTGTTAAGTCCAAAATTACTTGATATGATGCTACTTCCTACCATCCAGTTTCCTTCTTGTATCTGTGCATTTGCTGTTGAGAATAATCCTGCAACCATGACCAATGCTCCAAAAAATAGTTTTTTCATATTGTTAAATTTTTCGTTAATAATTATCTTTTCTACAATTTACAAAGGTTGTGCCATACAGTGGAATTGGTTTTGGAAATCATTAAAAGAAGCGTTAATGAAATATAACCTGAAATCAACTATTTAAAAATATAGAGATTTTATAATCAAAATAAAAAAAGCCAATCTTTTCAGACTGGCTTGATCTTTATAATCGGATGATTTGTTATAAAATAACTTTCTTAGCAGTAATTCCTTTTTCAGAAGTAATCTTTAGGATGTAAACCCCTTTCACAAATCCAATTGTACTTAGCTTGATTTCTTTGGTGTTATTTCCAGAAAGAGACGTCATTAATTTACCTGAAGCGTCATATAGTTCTGCCTTAGAAATGTTGAAATTATTTTTAATTACCAATGTCTCATTTTGTTTGTAAACCAGCAAATCTTCTTTGGTTACAGCCCCTGCCGCAAGCACCTCGTTGGTATAAAGGATTTCAAATCTGGACTCATTGGGTGTAGTAAGAACCTCACTGTTGAATGTATAATATCCTTCCTGCAAATTGGTAACGGTACCCGTTACTTTATCTTTTAAATAGATAGCTTTATTACTGTCTTTAAAGACCCCTTCTTTATCGTTGAGTGCTATAATACAGTTACCTGCTTTAGAAGTTTTGTATGCCAGCGGAATCACATCCGAATCACTAATTGGAAGAGCGCGCGCCTGGATTTGCAACTTATTGGTACCCACCGCTGAGTAGAACGTATCGTTACCCATTGCAAATAATGCCGCATCATAATCTTCGTCATAATTGTTCGTTGCTTCTGCTATGTGGGCAATCAATATATTATTCGCAATATTATCCGGATTGATTAGCTTAAGCCAGTAGCGATCCACTATTTCTTCAGGTTCTTCAGGCTCATCTTCCTCTTCATTTTTGTTATAGAAGATTGATCCAGTAGCTGTGTTAACCCTCATTGAATTATTAAAAACAAGCGGCGCATTGTTATATCTTGCCTGCACGATAAATCCCTGCCCTAATTTGGTGTAAGCCTGTGGCCGAAGGCTCGTTTCCTCCACATTGCCTGTCACATAGGTGGGACCCACACTTCCAACCCCCAAAACCATTGTTGCATAGTTGTTTCCTGCATACGCAGATCCTTGCTGCAGCGTTACCTCATTAATATTTGTCCAGAAAAACTGTTTAGGAAAAATTGATTTTGTGTTACCATTATAATAAAGATATTTTAGGGCAATATTAGAAGGATATGGATTTCCTATCAAATTATAACCTTTATCTACACCATTACTTTTTTTCAAATTAGCAGTTATGTTACCATTATTTAAAGTACCAGAAAACAAAAAAACTTCTGTCGTGGGAACTGTCAAAGAATATGAATCTTTGCCTCGTATAGCGTAACCAATTCCTGGCATAAACACAGATGAGCTATTTAGTCCTTATGAATAAAATCGATCATCAGCTTCATTGTATGTAAAGAAATATTGGTGAAGAGTACCGTTTGAAAAATTGTATATATTTTGTCCCTGTACCGGAGCGCTCCAATAGTTATAGTCCTTCCGCTTCAAATTGGCCTGTCTTTCAACAGTAGCTGTTCCAGTACCTGAATATACAGAATTATTGGAAACTTGCGTAAGAATCGCATCATTTTCCAAATATAATTTACCATTGTTGGTAAAATTACCATATATCAATAACCTTTGTCCATTTTTCACAGCATATGTAAAACCTGGATTGATTGTGAGATTTTTTGAACTGAGATTTGTATTTAGAAAATAATTACCATTTATTATTACATCCGTGTTGGAATTGGGTGTACCATTAGACCAGGAAGACCCATTCCAAACAGTGGTTTGTGCCTTATAAGTTATAATGCTGAAACCCACTAACCAAAAGTATAGAATTTTTTTCATGATATATATATTTTGCAAAGTTACATTAAAAAAAAAAATATGTGCAACCATTTGCATATCTCGCTCAATATGAATCACTTGTCGCCTATTTATTTGTCAATTCTCTGTATTCCGCTAAAATGGCATTCCAGATTAATTTCTGATCATAATGCTGTACTATGTATTCTCTGGCTTCCGATTTCATTTTGTTATACAGGTCAAGGTCTGCCATCAACTTGAGTAATGCATTGTAAATCTGACCTTTATTTTTCACAGAAATAATCATACCATTTTCGTTATTTTTAATTATTTCGTTACAGCCATTGATATTGGTTACTACTGCCGGCAAATCCATGGCTCCAGCCTGCATCACCACATTAGGAAATCCTTCCCTGTAACTGGGAAATATCAGGGCATCTGCCGCTGCCAGATAGGGTCTAACATCTTTTTGATAGCCTACTGTTAAGATGTTTTTATTGTGTTCCATCTCGTTCAATGTTTCGGGCAGAAGCGGATCGAGTTCTGACTCCAATGGTCCGACCAAGAGAAGCTTGGGCGCTCTGTTCTTTATATTATTTGCTGAACTATTCCTAGGCGCACTTTCCGGATCATTTAATTCCTCTGTCAATTGCCTGAATGCCGCTACCAGTTCGTTAATCCCTTTATCCTTTACCAGTCTGCCCACAAATATCCATACAAAATCATCCTCCTTCCAGTGCCATTGCTGCCTAAGTTCTCTGTTCTGCTGTGGTGAAAACAGTGCTGGATTAAAATAAGCTGTGTCAATCCCATTTGTACTTCCGTTGCCTATTACTTTCAGTTTATGCGGTGGGCAAAATTTCTCTTTCAAAATAAAATCCTTTAATCCATAGGAGTTGGGATAAACTTTCGTCGCACAGGCGTAGGTTAATTTTTCTACTAGGTTCAGCACCCTTCTTTTTACACCGGATGTTTCCATCAACGGTAATCCAGCCACTGTGTGCAATCTCACTTTAATACCCGTCAGTTTTGCAGCAATCATCCCAATGAGTCCGGCTTTGGGTGTATGCGTGTGTACGATGTCCGGTTTTTCTTTTTTGAAGTAGCAGTACATTTGCCAAAGCGATTTCAAATCCTGTATTGGGGTAATTTTCCGCGTCATTTCTATGGCTTTGGTTCTTATCCCCAGCTCCTGCCCCACTATTTCCAGATCCTCTTTATCAGACGATATTGCTGTCACCTCATAGAACTGGTTCATAAACGTCAGCTGTTTGCCGAGGAGTTTTTCTACAGACACAGGCACAGTTGTAATACGGAAAAGCTTTGCCATTTAAGATTTTTTTGCAAAGATAGTTTTTTGAGCGGAGTTTTAAGTTACTGGATTTTAGTGTTGGAGGGTTGGTTAGCCCCATTTGAGGCTTAGAAATCTGTGCATCCGGCACTGTTGGTTTTGTGGTGGGTTGCGAGAGTTCTTCTAGCATCTGCTGGTGATAAAAAAAACCGTCCTTTTATTGAGGACGGTGTTAGGGGATTACTTACGAGGGACAAGATTTAGGCATTTGCGAACGTCCAGCTCTGAGAGGTTCATATAATTACAAAATTCTACTATGGAAAGCTTATCCTTTTTTTCTTTTTGAAGTTCATTTTTTATTTTTCTGTATATTCTTCGTGCATGACCTTCCGAATAACCCAAGAGTATCGCCACATCTTTTGGATAGATTAAAATTCTCATTTTTTTTAATATTAAGGCTGTGTCTCCACTACCCCGCAGGATTTTGCGTCGTGTTTCACAGCGATTAGCAGCAACCCACAATGCCGATCATTATAACACCGTCGATATGCCAAAGCTATTTTTTTATTACTCAAGGAAGAAAATTTTCGATGCGGCGTTTATCATTTCTCTACTAAAGAGATCAGTTATCATCATGTCTAAAATAAATAGCTGTGGTAATAACGTAATAAAAATGTATAAAAAAAACGGGTATAATTGTCTGTAAAATTAGCTGTGTAATGAAGTAGTAAAAATATATAAAAAAAACGGGTATGATTGTCTGTAAAAATAGCTGTGTAATGACCTAATAAAAATATATAAAAAAAACGGGTATGATTGTCTGTAAAAATAGCTGTGTAATGACCTAATAAAAATGTATAAAAAAAAACGAGTATGATTGTCTGTAAAAATAGCTGTGTAATGACGAAATAACTTTTAATGAAATGATTCCAATATTAATCAACTGGCGTTAATTAAAAGGAGGCATTCCGCAATAACCGAAAATTCAATGATCTTTTTTCTTCCAAACCAAATTTAAGAAGTATTTTTTAATCCAACAACAGTGCTGCTAAAATTTTATGTTAAAAATGCTTCACGTTACAATCTGCGTCCCTTTTGGTGGGGACTCGGCTGTTTGCGGCGGCTCATTTTTGGTTGGATGGGGGATTGTTCCTATCTTTTTGGTGTGGGATGTTAGTTTTGGTATTATAGATGTTAGTGATTGCTTGCAGGGCTCTTTGCTTTATAAAAAAAATCCCTTAGCTAACGAATGCTAAGGGATTTGGATTGGCTGAACTCATCAACTCACATTTAAAATATTGAGCACATTAAACGTTCCATTGTTGAGAGGATACTGGACAGTGTTCACCTCCTGGAAAAACTCGATGAGTAACAACTGAAATACCGACGGCAACGTGTCCGGCAAGTCGAGCGAAAGACTAAGCTCCTGAGGAACATTATCCAGTGCGAAGTTGACCGGGAGCGCCTGCACCAGATCAGACTCTGCGGTGTCAAAATCCAAGCCCAGCGCGGCATAGATTACCGTTGCATGGGTGGCACCATCGGGTTTCAGAAGATCCTGCGCGGGAACAAAAGCATTGATAGCGAAGGTACCTGCCGAAGGATCCAAGTCGAAAGTCCTTCTCAACACATTGCTTAACTGGGCTCTTTTGTTAAAATCGAATTTTTGAAGAAAATTCTTAGCCACCGCATCTTCCAACGCTATACTGATTTTCCGTTGTCCCCTGGGGGAGACGGTATCCAGATTTTTGACTTTGTTGAACAGCTGCATCAGCCTGTTGGAAGTCCTGCTATCCTTGGCATTTTTTACCAAAGCGCCCATCGCATCTCTCAGGAGTTTGGCTGCTTTCGCATTGTTACCAAATTCGCTGATGTTTTCCCTTGTTCTTGCGAATGCCGAATCGTTCATAATCCGGGATTTGCTCACTCCACCGGCCATTCTTACAAAATGACCTTCGGCATTGCGATAGAAAGTTACTCCATCGATACTGCCTTCAATCTTAAATAAACCTTTTTGTCTAGGCATAATTTTAAAATTTATATGTTAATAATCGTGTCAGGACTTTCCTGCACTGTCTAAGCACTGTGCTTTGACAGAACAAATATATAGCAGTAACTAACGGATAACCAACACTATGTAGCATCTGCGCCTGTTCTGTATCAATTCATCCCAAAATGTCCGTTTTGGCTTTGGCGTTTGTTACGGGTCTATACGGATTATGTACGGACTATGTACGGGGAATGTACGGGATAGGTGGGTGAGAGGGTGGGAAGAATTATTTTTTGTTAGTGTTTACGTATGGCAAGATTATTTTGAGCGCTGCTACTAACAGAAAGGGCATATACATCATTTTGGTTCTAACGAAAATCCCCAAACAGGCGTATCTCTGAATGAAAAAGCAGGAAGAAATCAGAAAAAAAGCCATTGACAACTTTGCGAAACTATCAATTGTAATGGTTCTAAAATCTCGGATACAGGCAAGCAATGCCCCCGATAGCAAGAGTAGCACGAGACCATTTTCTACACTCAAGATCAATGACAAGAACGAATGTGCATCCCAAAACATGGGTCTGAAATTAAGCGCAAAGAAGCGTTCCACGATATTGTAATCGATCATTGGCACGTAAGAATTCGCCCTTCGAAATGCGATGAGCGATGCGTCATTTCTTTCCAGAATATACTGGATGTCGAAGGGGTTGCGGTTCAACAGTTTCAGCGTCAGGATGTACAAGGAAAAACAGCCCAAAAGACCTGCCAGCATCCACCCTATTTTGCGGTAAGACCATTTGCCTGATGAGCATACCGCCGTGATGATTAACGCCAGCAGCAGAAACATGGCGACGTGCGGTCTGATTGCCATCAGTAGGAGCCATCCCACTATTGATTTCAAACTGTAAAACTTAGCTTCTGTATATTGGGTCATTATCCATGTCACTGCGAGAAAAACAACAGGTTCCTTTCCGATAATGGATGTCCAAAAGTGCAGATTAGGCAGTAGACAAAGGATTTTCAACTGCAAGTCAGCCATTTTAGTCTTCGGACTTATGTAATGGTGCGCAAAACTGTACAGTTCCCAGATCGCTACAAAGCCTATCAGATTATATATCAACAAGCCGAACCAAAAGGGCAATTTCAGTACGGCTACCAAGGGATAATTGATCAGCTTAATGACTTTGGTGCCGATACCTATATAAGATGTCCAATTTTCTGTCAGGTTCCAATAATTATGCGCATCGCCCTTATTGTAAAGGAAATAAGCGTAAGCTATCCCTGCAAACAGTAAGTGGTACAGAAACAAAGCCATGCGAAAGCCCAACTCTCTGTTTTTCACGGTTATTTTTTTAAGCTTGTCCGGCGGTTTCTGAGCAGTTGCTGTTCATAAGAAAAAATCCACATCAGGTAGATGATCATCCCCGGAAGGAACATATTCCTCATCCGGATCATAATCCCCATATTACCCATTGATTGCGAGAATGCCAATGTACCCACCACCAAAAAAATAACCAGACCTTTTATTACAAAAGGCGCTGCCTTGAATGCTCTGATTGGGCTGGTGCGCATTGCTTTTATGAAAACCAGCAGCAGCAGTAAATTTTCTAAGGCAGCAATGAGACCGTTTAAATTTCTAACGTCAAATAATGCCGGTCTGAACCAGAAGGTCAGGACTTTCAGCGGAAAAGGATAAGAAGAAATATCGATTGCCGAACCTGTACTAGAACGGCTCAAAACGGCAGCTTTGCCTGT
>DLND01000068.1:6870-8253 GCA_002476905.1 Flavobacteriales bacterium UBA7519 | reverse complement strand
ATGTCGCCTTCTTTCACAGCGTCACCCACTTTTTTGTGCCATTTTGAAACTTTACCTTCCGTCATTGTATCGGATAGACGGGGCATCGTAATTACTTCTGCCATAATTTTTATTGATTTGAGATTTGAGATTCGAGATTAGAAATTTGATTTTATTAAATTCAAATTTCAAACTCTAAATTTCAAATTAATAATATTTTAGTTTTCTAATTTATCTAAAAAAGGATAATTACCTTGGGAATAAACGAAGTCATAAACCTGAGATGCATCCGGATACGGAGACTGCTCCATAAACTCAATACATTCTTCTACGAATGCTCTTGATTTTTCGTCAATCGCTTCCAGGTCTTGTTCTGTAGCCCAATTATTTTCCAGCAATCTGCTTTTCACGATCTCAATCGGATCTTCCAGTTTATACTGAGCAACTTCTTCTTTGGTTCTGTAAGGCTCTGCATCTGACATTGAGTGACCTCTGTAACGGTAAGTTCTGGCCTCAATAAAGGTAGGTCCGTCTCCTCTTCTTGCTCTTTCGATGGCCTCGTAAGCTGCTTCTGCCACTTTTTCAGGATCCATAGCATCTACAGGAAGACAAGGCATTTCATAACCTAATCCTAATTTATAGATATCTTCGTGATTGGCAGTTCTTTTAACAGAAGTTCCCATTGCATAACCGTTGTTTTCACAAACGAAAACTACAGGAAGCTTCCAGTTCATTGCCATATTAAAAGTCTCGTGAAGTGAACCCTGACGAACAGCTCCATCTCCCATAAAGCAGATATTTACAGCTTTTCTGTCAAAATACTTGTCTGCGAAAGCGATACCAGCGCCCAAAGGAATCTGGCCACCAACAATACCGTGCCCACCATAAAAACGGTGCTCTTTGCTGAAAATATGCATAGATCCACCCATACCTTTGGAAGTTCCGGTTGCTTTTCCGCAAAGTTCTGCCATAATTCTTTTAGGATCTACGCCCATTGCCATTGGATGGATGTGGCATCTGTATGCGGTGATCATACTATCTTTCGACAGATCCATTGCGTGGGTAAATCCTGCAGGAATCGCTTCCTGCCCATTGTAAAGATGTAAAAACCCTCGGATTTTTTGTTTTAGATAGAGAGAACGGCATTTGTCTTCAAACCTTCTCCACATCGTCATATCTTCGTACCACTTCAGGTAGACTTCTTTAGAAAATTCTTTCATTGTTGTTTTGAAATATGAAGCAAAAATAAGAAAAATTTTACTTTCTATTATAAGCATATTATCATATTTTTATGAACGAATAATTATTAAAATTTTTACTTACAATATTAATGTAAACGATTGCGCAATACAATTTATTTACCATCATCATTATTATTTTACAAACTAATCAATTTTTGATTTT
>DLND01000068.1:2122-6737 GCA_002476905.1 Flavobacteriales bacterium UBA7519 | reverse complement strand
TTTTTGATTTTTCAAAATCAACAAAAATTAATATTTAAGATATTTTTGTATATTGTTAGCGTAATTTGTAACGATGGAAGTCAAAGACCCGATTATTTTATCAATCTCAAGATTTATCTCCAATTTTTTCAATCCATTAGTATCTCTGGTCCTTTACTTCTTTTACTATAGTTACATGAATTATAGTTGGGAGGAAGCAACTAAGAAATTCCTACCGATACTTTTGCTATTAATTATTCCTGTTGGACTTTGGATCTACAGAAACGTTAAGAAAGGAAATTATACCAATATGGATGTATCGAACAGAAAACAAAGACATTCTCTCTATGTTTTTATTATTCTGGCAACCATTGTATTTCTTGCTGTCGATTATTTTATTCACAGGGAAATAGACTGGAGTGTTCTGATGCTTTGTATTTTGTTAATGCTGATGCAGGCTAGTAATTTTTTTATCAAAAGTTCCATGCACACGAGTCTTAACATCTATGTAGCAGCATTGTTTTATGCGATAAGTCCTGTTATTGGTGTTGGCTGGTTTTTACTTTCAGTTCTAATTGGTGTTACAAGAATCATTCTTAAGCGTCATACAAGTCAAGAAGTCTTAGCAGGTGGGGTGATTGCTATTTTTGTATCTTTGATTTACCTCACAATGGTAAAGGTTATTATTTTTTAAAACTATGAAACTACAAACTCTGACTGCTTCGGAAGAAGAAGTAATGCGTGTGATCTGGAAAAAAGGCAGTATATATTTTAGGGATTTGGTCAATTCCTATCCAGAACCTAAACCTCATCAGAATACCATCTCCACATTTCTTAAAATACTGGTGGAAAAAAATTATTTAATCACAGAAAAACAAGGCAGAATCTATCTGTACTTTCCTGCTGTAAGCTGGGAAGATTATCAAAAAATCGTGACTAAAAAATTTACAGAGAGTTATTTTGATAATTCAGGTATTGATCTGGTAAAACTACTGATGGAAGAAAACATGATTCAGGCTAAGGACTTCAATCAATTCTTTGAAGTAAAAACCACCGTAGTTGCATTGCAGGAGACTGAAAAAGATAATCCGGTGAGAGATCTTGTGAATGAACTTACCAGCGAAAAAAAATCCAAGAAAAAGGATAAGGACAAAAAGAAGAAAAAGAAATAATAAAAAAAAGCGATCAAAATTTGATCGCTTCTATTTTTTCCAGTTGTAAGATTACCAACGGTTTCCACCTCCACGGTTTCCGCCTCTGTCTCCACCTCCACGGTTGTTATCAAAAGATCTTCTTGGCTTCTCTTCTCTTGGTCTCGCTTCTGTCACGTTAAGAATTTTCCCGTTAAATTCTTTTTGGTTAAGTGCTTCTACAGCTTGTCTTCCTTCAGCGTCACCCATTTCTACGAAACCAAATCCTTTTGATCTCCCAGTTTCTCTGTCAGTGATGATTTTTGCAGAAGAAACTTCTCCATAACCTTCGAATAGTTCTTGCAACTGATGATCTTTAGTTGCGTAATTGATGTTTGAAACAAAAATGTTCATTTTAAAAAAATTAAATTAAAGTTGTTTTTGAAATTATAAAAGAAAAACAACAAAGAGAATGAACACAATATTGATTTCGTTATAATAATGCTGCAAGATACAATTATTTTTAATACACAATCTATGATTTGAGATTAATATTAAATTAATTTTGAAAAACAGTCTGCAAACATTGTTAATCTACTTCTGTGCCTTTGTTAGATTCCAAAATACGGAACCAATCTTCCAGATCCAGATCAATCTGCAAAGTTTTGCTCAGCGTTCTTATTGTTTCTGCTTTTGACGTTCCGATGATGGGAATTATTTTCGAAGGATGTTTTAAAATAAATGCCAGAAGAATTTGATTTTCCTCTGCACTATACTTGTCACAAAGTTCTACAATCACCTTTTTGATTCTAATATTTTCATCCGACTGATCCGAAAAATAACTTCCCATCACAGACCAAGCTGTTGGCCTTAATCCTTTTGAAAGCATTTGATCCAATACACCGTTTTCAAAAGAAGAAATCTCATTGACAGAAATTTCTATTTGATTGGTAACCATCGGAACATATTGATTGATAAGCTCAAATTGGGAGACGGAAAAATTGCTAACCCCGAAGTCCTTAACCTTACCTGCAGTTTTCAAGATAGTGAAAGCTTCAGCTATTACTTCTGGATTCATCAACGGAGATGGACGATGCAATAACAAAACGTCCAAATAATCAGTCTTCAGATTAGAAAGGCTTTCATCAACACAATTAAGAATGTAATCTTTATTATAGTTATAATATTTAAGAGCAGAAGGCTTCTTTTCCGAGTTCATTACAATTCCACATTTGGAAATAAACTGTAGATTTTCTCTTTTAAGATCCATTTCTTTCCATGCATTCCCGAAAAGTTCTTCTGTAGTATGACCACCATAAATATCGGCGTGATCGAAGGTGGTGATATTTTCTTCCAAACAAAACTCTATCAGTTTCTGAATTTCTTTAACGGAATGATTTGCACCCCAAACACCCCATCGCATTGTTCCGGCTATAAGCTCTGAAAACATATTTTAAATTTTTCGCAAATATAAGTTACCAGAGATCAAGATAGTGCTGATTGCAAAGATGTAAAAAAACATTTGATAGATTTGATTGAGCTAAATTGTAGTTGTCAGTTCAAGATTAGAATTGTTTGTCGTGAACTAGAATCTTGGTATTTGGGAGATATGTCAGCTATTGAGAAAGCATATCCAAGATTCACAGCTTCAAATCATATCAACAAATCTGAGTTTAGAAATGTTGATAAAATTCAATCTCCCAATAGAGCTTTACTAAAAATTATTCCAGAATATTCTGCTCGAGAATATTTACCAAAATTAGAAACAGCAGAAAACATTTCTCAGCACTTGGACTTAGAGAATAATAAGTCCGATAGTTTCAAGCATACAATTAATGCAGTCTTATCATTAATTAAACAAAATTAAAAAACCATTGTCATCCAAAGTCAAACTTCTCCGCGAACAAAAAAACCTCACCCAAACAGAATTGGCTGAGAAAGTTGTTGATAATAGGTCCGTTCCATCAAAATTGGTTTTATTACAATCAGTTCATCAAGAAATTTAAAAATTACCGACAAAATCCGACTGCCAATTTAATTGACAAAATTCTTGACCAACGGGCTTCCAATGGAACTATGATGTCTTCTACAGAAATTATCAGGGAATTGAATCAAATGGCAACGGAAAAATTGGCAAAAGACAATAATTTGATTGAGATTGATCTTCTGAAATAAATTGATATAACAACTTTCCATTTTTATATAACGGAGTGGCATCTATTTTTCGGAAATTTGTATCACAAAATTATCTGAAATGGATCATCACAATCATCATAGTCACGACAAACCTCATCCCAATCAAATCTCGCCAAGTTCCGTCTATTATTGTCCAATGGAATGCGAAGGTGAAAAACTCTATTTCCAACCTGGAAGATGTCCCGTTTGTAATATGTTCCTCGTTCCGATAGAAGAACGGGAAGATCATAGAAATAAACCTCAAACCTACTCCAAAACCAATCTTCCCGAGAGTTTCAAAGGCAAAATCGGAGACTATTTTTGCCCGATGTTTTGCGAAGGCGACAAAACTTATGAGTCCGATTCCGGTTGTCCCGTGTGTCATATGCATTTGGAAGAAATCACGCAGGAATTGGTGGACAACAGTGTCACCCTGAGCAGAGTCGAAGGGTCTCATCAACATCATTCTCACAATCATCATAAACCACCAATCAATCAATCAAAAAACGCTGGAAAATACTATTGCCCAATGTTTTGCGAAGGTGATAAGGTTTATGATTCTAATGTTGGATGTCCGGTTTGCGGAATGGATTTAGTCAAAATCCCAGAAAAAAAAGCGATTGAATACACTTGTCCAATGCATCCTGAGATTGTGCAAAACGAACCCGGAAATTGTCCAATTTGCGGAATGGATCTCGTACCAAAACCATCAAAAGATAATGACCACGAAGATGAAACTTACAAATTATTAAAAAGAAAATTCTGGACAGCTTTAGGATTTTCCGTTCCTGTTTTTATTTTATCAATGGGCGGAATGTTTATTGATTGGCCATTTTCACATCAAATCCAGGGGATTTTAGAATTAATTTTGACATTGCCAGTTTTGTTTTATGCAGGTTGGTTCCTGATGAAACGCGGATGGGTTTCCTTCAAAACCTGGAATCTTAATATGTTTTCATTGATTGCATTAGGTGTTGCTGCAGCGATGATTTTTAGTTTAATTGCTTTATTTGTGTCCGATATTTTACCTCAGGAATTAGCTCACGGCGGAAGTATTCCACTCTATTTCGAATCGGTTTGTGTGATTTTGACTTTGGTGATAATGGGACAAATGATGGAAGCCAGAGCACATATGAAAACCGGAAAAGCCATCGAGGCTCTAATGAATCTTTCGCCTGACACGGCCAATCTGATTATAGATGGAAAGGAGAAAAAAGTATCACTGGCAGAAGTTAAAATCAATGATATACTAAGAGTAAAACCAGGCGAAAAAATTCCTGTCGATGGGAAAATTACCGAAGGTAATTCCACTGTTGATGAATCTATGATTA
>DLND01000068.1:1396-2023 GCA_002476905.1 Flavobacteriales bacterium UBA7519 | reverse complement strand
TGTTGATGAATCTATGATTACGGGCGAAGCAATTCCTGTGGAGAAAAAATCGGGCGACAAAGTTACGTCTGGAACCATCAATGGAAATGGAAGTTTTCTGATGAGAACTGAAAAGGTAGGTGATGAAACCTTGCTTTCTCAAATTATTAAAATGGTTAACGAAGCAAGCAGAAGCAAAGCGCCTATTCAGAAATTGGCTGATAAAATCTCAAAGATATTTGTTCCGACTGTGATTGCGATTTCGGTTCTGACATTTGTTTTATGGTATATTTTCGGTGGTGAAAATAAGTTGATTTATGCATTTGTAAATGCTGTGGCAGTTCTAATTGTCGCTTGTCCTTGTGCTCTTGGTTTGGCAACTCCGATGAGTCTAATGGTAGGAATTGGAAAAGGAGCACAAAACGGAATTTTAATCAAGAATGCAGAAGCGCTGGAAGAGATGCACAAAATCAATGTTCTGATCACTGATAAAACGGGAACGTTGACCGAAGGAAAACCAAGTCTAGACCATATTGAAACATTAGAAAACATCGATAAAAATGAATCAAGCGAAGCGTATCTTGACCAACGGGAAAAAATCTTAAAACTCGCTGGTTCCTTAAATCAAAACTCTGAACATCCTTTATC
>DLND01000068.1:790-1290 GCA_002476905.1 Flavobacteriales bacterium UBA7519 | reverse complement strand
AATGCCGTTTTAGATCAATTTAAAGCAGAAAATTTACAATTTGAAAATGTCCAAAACTTTGAAAATATTTCCGGAAAAGGCGTGAAAGGAATAATTAATAATGAAGATGTTCTACTCGGAAATGAAGCTTTATTAAAACATTTCAATATCGAAATTCCAGAAGATTTAAAACAAAAAGTAATTCAGAAACAGGATGAAGCTAAAACGATTTCTTACCTCGCAAAATCTGGAAAAGTAATTGGATTCCTGAGCTTCTCGGACAAAATAAAATCAACTTCAAAACAAGCCATCGAATATCTCCATTCGCAAAACATCCAAGTGATAATGATGACTGGCGACAACGAACATACCGCAAAAGCAGTTGCAACAGAACTCGGAATAAAAAATTTCAAAGCCAATTGTCTTCCTGAGGACAAAATGAACGAAATCAAAAAACTTCAAGCCGAAGGAAAAATCGTAGCGATGACCGGAGACGGAATCAATGATGCGCCGGCTTTGGC
>DLND01000068.1:0-758 GCA_002476905.1 Flavobacteriales bacterium UBA7519 | reverse complement strand
CCCGGCTTTGGCTCAATCCAATATCGGAATTGCAATGGGAACAGGAACGGATGTTGCTATTGAAAGTGCAGAAATCACATTGTTAAAAGGCGATATCCTAGGCGTTGCAAAATCAAAAATCCTAAGTGAAAAGCTTTTGAAAAACATTAAAGAGAACTTGTTCTTCGCTTTTATTTATAATGTTTTGGGAATTCCGTTAGCTGCTGGTTTGCTCTACCCTTTCTTCGGTATTTTGTTAAGTCCGATGATTGCGGCTGCTGCGATGAGTTTCAGTTCTGTTTCTGTGATTTTAAATTCTTTGAGATTGAATAACGTGAAATTAGAGATTTAGTTTTATCTCAAAGTCGCAAGAAAATTAAACTCATCACTATTAAAAGTCGCAAAGTAATCACACTGCTTTTGCGACTTTTTAGTTTATTAATTAATCTATTTTGTGCCTTTGCGATAAAATTAAAAAACAAAACGGCACCGAGAAAACTCCCGATGCCATTTCAAAACAAATATAAAAACCTTAAAATCTTCTAATTAAAAAGAAACCGTCAGTTTACTGAACACGTATCTTCCATTCTGTCCAAACTGCGCTGTTGATCTTGAATAAACAAACTGATCGTTATTGCTGGAAACCGCAAGATTTTTAGTTGGATAAATGTCAAAAAGATTATTGGCTCCAATTGTCAAATTGAAATTCTTATTGATATCATAACCAATGGATAAATCTGTAATAATCTTATCCGAAATCAGCTGGTGTTCGTTTGGTA
>DLND01000072.1 GCA_002476905.1 Flavobacteriales bacterium UBA7519 | reverse complement strand
TTGGGATCGCAGTCACGGCCATCTGTAAAAGCATGGACGAAAACATTTTCGGTAAATCCAAATTCGTGGGCAGCCGTAAGAAGACCTTTCAGGTGATTGATATGCGAATGCACACCACCATCCGAAACCAGACCAATGAAATGAACCTTCTTGTTATTAGCTTTGGCATATTCGAAAGCGTGCTGAATGACCGGTTCCTTTCCAAGACTACCGTTTTCTACCGCCATATTCAGTTTTACAAGGTTTTGATAAACCACTCTACCAGCACCCAGATTCATGTGTCCCACTTCCGAGTTTCCCATTTGTCCTGCTGGTAATCCAACCGCTAGTCCGCTAGCCTCAAGTGTGGTGTTTGGGAATGTTTTCAAGGCATAATCCATAAAAGGTGTGTTGGCCTGAGCAATGGCGGAAACAGCGGGATTTGGCCCGATTCCCCAGCCGTCCAATATAGCGAGAATTGCTTTTTTTGACATTTTTGATTTTGTTTTGTTATCACAAATTTACGAAATAGAAAAGTGATTGACAGAATTCCAGAACTTATTTTTTAATAATTGACATATATTCCTTCATTTATATTTAAGTCCTGTAAAAATTTATTCTCTAGCATCCCTCACTTCCTTGGGCATATGTCCGGTACAACTTCGATATAATATCAGTGTTACATCGGATCTATATTATTGTTACTACGCATTTAATACGAAGAAATGATCTACCAAGCATATAGTAATACACGTAAATCTCTTTTTTCTAAATCGAGAAAAAAAGCAGGCGAACAATAATTTCCGGGATGTTTTGCCAATCGACAAATATTCTTACCTTTAAGACCCTTTTTTAAAAAAATAAAATGGACTTAAGAGACCAACTGAAAAACCTATTTCCAGACCACGAAGAGCAGGATTTTGAAATGCCGAAAGAAAGCTTCAAACAAAAAGAACCTTTGGTGTGCAAATTCGAGAAGAAAGGCCGAAATGGAAAACCTGTGACTCTAATCGAAGGTTGGGAAGGCGATGACGAAGGCCTGAAAGAGATTTCGAAAAAAATTAAAACGACACTCGGGATTGGTGGCTCAGAAAAAGACGGTGTCATCATTATACAAGGTGACAATCGGGATAAAATAATGAACATCCTGAAAGATATGGGCTATAAAACCAAACGTATAGGAGGATAACAATATAATTGATAATTAAAATTTAAAATCTAAAAATAATATATATGATTAACAAACTAGCAGCTTCCGAATTGGTTCTAAACGATGACGGTAGTGTTTATCACCTTAATCTGCTTCCAGAAGACATTGCAGACAAAGTACTTCTAGTGGGCGACCCAGACAGAGTTCCGAAAGTTTCTAAATTCTTCGATACCATCGAAATCAAAAAGAATAAGAGAGAATTCTATACGCACACGGGAACGTTGCGTGGCGAACGAATTACGGTAATGTCTACGGGAATCGGAACAGAGAACATTGATATTGTGATGAATGAGCTCGACGCGCTTGTTAATATCGACCTAAAAGAAAAAAAATTCAAAAAGGATCATAAAGCTTTACAGCTATTCCGAATGGGAACCTGTGGTAGCGTGAATCCTGATATAGAGGTCAATAATATGTTGGTTACTCAGAATGTGGTAGGTTTAGATGGGTTGATGCATTTCTATCAGGATTATCAGTTTGAGAATGAATTCAGCAAAAATTTCCTCGAGAAGTTTCCTTACGAAAGAATCAAGCCGATGCTCTACTTTGCAGACTGGGCGGAAGAACTTAGCGCACTATACTCCGATGCAAAATACAAAGGTAATACTGCAACTTTCCCGGGTTTCTATGCACCACAAGGTCGACAGCTGAGGTTGAAAGCACTGGACGATCAGTTTCTGGAAACGCTTAATGATCTTGGGGTTTCCAACTTTGAGATGGAAACATCTGCTATCTATGGCTTGTCAAAATTATTGGGACATAAAGCCATTACTGTAAACTGTGTGATCGCCAACAGAAGACGTGGCGAATTTGCGAGCGACCACCACGCATCAGAAAAAATGATGATCGAATGGGTGCTGGACAGAGTTATCCAATAAAAATTTGAAAATTAAGTATAATAAGCAACTTTCAATGGGAGGTTGCTTTTTTGTTTGTAAATCTTTATAGTTTTATTAACGTTCGTTAAGACTTTACGGCATCGTTATTGGATAAATCATTAGCATCAAATCAAATTTTTCAATATTAACCAAAAAACAAAATATTATGAGTACGCCAAATGAAAATTACAATGATGCTGCTAAAGCTGTAAACAGAACAGAACAATCATTAGAAAATGCAGCAGATACCTCAAAAGACAAAGTCAATGAATACGCTGACAGAGCGAGAAATTATATTGACGAGCAAAAAAGAAAAAATGAAGAGCCAACAAGAGAGGGCTTCTTCGATAATCTAAAATCTAACCTCGCTGATGCATGGGAAGACACCAAAGATTTTGCTGATAAAGCGTGGGAAAGCACAAAAGACACAGCTAACGATGCTTGGGAAAAAACAAAAGATGCAGCAGAAGATGTAAAAGCAGAAGTTAGAAAAGCAACCAATTAGTTTTTAAGTTAGTAATAGTTTTTCACAACGAAAGGAGAAGATTTTTAGAAGTCTTCTCCTTTTTATTTTATATTTGCTAATTATTATTAAGCAATGAGAAAACGTTTTGTATTCAGTTTATTTCTACTCAGTTTTTTAGCAAATTCCCAAACATTTATTCAGCAATATGCGAATGTGAGCAATCTTGTTTCACAAAGCAACATCAATATTTACCTCCAAGAATTTGAAGCACTTGGTGTTAAAACTACAGGATCTACGGCTAATAACAACGCATACAATTGGCTTAAAAATAAATACCTGTCTTTTGGCTATGCAGAAAATGACATTAGCAATGATAATTTCACCTACAACGGACAGACCACGTCCAACATTATTGTAACCAAACAAGGCACAAAATATCCTAATATCTATGTCATAGTGTGTGGTCATTATGATACTATTGTAGGAACCGGAACCAATGATAATGGTAGTGGTGTATCCGTAATTCTGGAAACAGCGAGGCTTCTTAAAAATATACCCACAGAATATTCAATTAAATTTATCAATTTTTCCGGTGAAGAACAAGGGCTTTTGGGCTCCGCTCACTATGTGAGCAGTGTGGTAAACGCTACCAGCCCTAAGATGAACATCCGACTGGTTCTTAATATTGATGAAGTAGGCGGTATAAAAGGTCAGACAAATGACACTGTAACCTGCGAAAGAGATGAATCCAATTCTCCAAGTGCTAACAATGCCGCTTCCAACACCTTCACACAACAGTTGATTAATTGCATCAAATTATATTCTCCTCTCAAAACCAATCTGAGCTATGCATACGCTTCGGATTATATGCCTTTTCAGTCCAATGGAGAAATCATCACCGGCCTTTTCGAATATAACGAAACACCGTACGCCCATACAGCAAATGATAAGTATACCAATCTGGATCCTGTGTACATCTACAATATAGCAAAAGGAACCACAGGAGCGGTACAGCACTTTGCCATTGCATCTGGTAATCAAGATCTGGACGCTTGCACTCCGAAACAAATTGCCGGAAGTTTCAAATTCTACCCAAATCCTGCAAAAGATTTTATCCAGCTCGAATTCCTAAACAGTAAAACCCAACGCTTCAGCTTTGTAATTACTGATTTTGAAGGCAGAGTTCTCAGCAAAACAGAAAATCAGACCAGAGTTGATATTTCCGGTCTTCCAAAAGGTAGTTATCTGGGAACTTTTTATGTAGAAGATCAGCAAATCAGCAAAAAAATCATCATAGAATAATTTTTTCTCTTTTAAAAATAAATTAGGGCAATCCCCTCGCCTTCGCTTTTCCCTCGGCTCGGGTCGTGCTATTCGCTCATATCTTTTTTGCCAAAGCTTTTGTCCAAGCAAAAAAAGGATAACCGCTACTATCACTATTGCATTACAGATTACCCACTTAATTTTGGTTTCGCAAGAAGACTACTTTCATTTTGAAAATAAAACAATTGTAATAATACAGTTTTACGAAAACAAAAATTCTTATCTTTGCAACCTATGCAGAAAATCTTAATCGTAGAAGACGAAAAAGCAATATCGGGAGTTCTACACAGTATTTTATCAGACGAGTTACCAGATTACCATTTCGAGATTGCGGAAGACGGTCTGGAAGGTTATAAATATATCGAAAAAGAAGATTTTGCTTTGGTAATTTCCGATATCAAAATGCCTAAACTTTCCGGAACAGAACTGCTGAAACAAACTATGCAGGTGAAGCCTGACACCACATTTTTAATGATTTCCGGTCACGCCGACATTGATACAGCTGTGAGATGTCTGAAAGAAGGCGCTTATGATTTTATATCAAAGCCAATAGACATCAACAGGTTGATTACAAGTGTGAAAAACGCCTTAGACAAAGGTAATCTTCAGAAAGACAACAAGCACCTGAAGCAGGAAAACAATCAGCTTAAGAAAAAGGTGAACAAGAAATACCAAATGATTGGTAATTCTGAGGCACTGAAAAGAATCCAGGAAATCATTGATAAAGTCGCTCCATCGGATGCAAGAGTTATGATTACAGGACCAAACGGAGCAGGAAAAGAATTGGTAGCACACGCCATTCATTCGCAAAGCGAACGTTCCCGAGGACCAATGATAGAGGTAAACTGTGCGGCAATTCCTTCTGAGTTGATTGAAAGCGAATTGTTCGGCCACGTAAAAGGTTCATTTACAGGCGCTATAAAAGATAAATCCGGTAAATTCGAGCAAGCCAACGGCGGAACTATTTTCTTGGATGAAATTGGAGATATGAGTTTAGTTGCTCAAGCAAAAGTTCTAAGAGCACTGCAGGAAAGCAAAGTTTCCCCAGTCGGAAGTGATAAGGAAATCAAAGTGGATGTCCGTGTGATTGCAGCGACGAATAAAAATCTGACTAAAGAAATAGAAGCTGGAAAATTCCGTGAAGACTTGTTCCACAGGCTTTCTGTGATTGAAATCAGTGTGCCGTCACTTAATGACAGAAGAGAAGATATTCCTTTGTTAGTAGACTATTTTACGCAAGTAATTGCTAATGAAAACGGCAGTTCTCCTAAAAAGTTTGATGAAAAATCCATCAAAGCTTTACAACAATTTGACTGGACTGGAAACATCCGAGAACTTAGAAACGTAGTGGAAAGACTAATCATCTTAGGTGCAGATCCTGTGACTGCAGATGACGTTGCTAATTTTGTTAAGAAATGAGATTAAATAAATAAAAATATTTAACCGTCTCGTTCTTTGCCACGAGACGGTTTTTTTTTAATAAAATGAAAAATCTGCTATTATGATTTTTCATTGAATAGATTAAATTAAAAAACAATGCGATTTTTAAATAAACAATACACGCAGGAATCTTTGAAACTGGCTCTTCCTGTAATGCTGACACAAGTGGGACAGGTTTCTGTAAACCTGTTTGATAACATTATCGTTGGAAAACTTCTTGGTGCTCAGGCTTTGGCTTCTGTATCACTTGGTAATGCTTTATTTTTCTCAATTTTCGTATTGGCTTTAGGCTTTTCTTTTGCAATTCCACCTTTGGTTTCAGAAGCAAACTCTCAGAAGAAGCACGATGTGATTAACTCTGTTTTCAGACACGGATTTGTGATTAATCTGGGAATCGGAACTTTACTGATGATTATTCTGTTAGCGGCTTTACCTTTGATTTATCATATGGATCAACCAAAAGAAATCATCCCGAACACAATAAGTTTCCTCAGCATAATGGCATTTACAATGATTCCTTTTATGATGTTCCAGACCTTGAGAGAAGTTTCGGAAGGCTTGGCATTTACAATTGGTGTGACAAAAGCTACGATTATTGCGAATGTTATTAATATAGCTTTGAATTATGTTTTCATCAAAGGGCTTTTCGGATTACCGGCAATGGGTGTTCAGGGCTCTGCATTAGCAACTTTGATTGCGAGAATTTTTATGGTGGTTTTCCTTTACTTTGTCTTGGTAAAAGAGCCA
Source organism: Flavobacteriales bacterium UBA7519 (assembly GCA_002476905.1). Lineage (GTDB taxonomy): Bacteria > Bacteroidota > Bacteroidia > Flavobacteriales > Weeksellaceae > Epilithonimonas. The sequence continues at coordinate 4,176 of DLND01000072.1, read as the reverse complement.
AAAACAAGACGTTACATCAAAGAATTCTCTTTGAAAATTTCAGAATTCAGTAAAGAGATGTTTTCCAAAATGATAAAACTGGGATTCCCAACTGCAATGCAAATGTTCTTTGAAGTTACAGCTTTTGCAGCAGCTGCTTTTATCTGTGGATTAATCAGTTCGACTGATATTGCTTCGCATCAGATTGCGTTGTCTATGGCGTCATTCACCTTTAACCTTTGTGTAGGATTTAGTGTAGCTTCCACAGTAATGATTGGAAACAAAATGGGTGTTGGAGATTATGCAGGTTTGAGAAAAATCGGGATTAATAATTTTAAATTAACCTTGATTTATATGGGATTCTGTGGATTGATGTTTATTCTTTTCAGAAATATCCTGCCACATTTTTTCACAAAAGAAAGCGATGTTTTGGTCATCAACTTAGCTTCTAAACTGATGATTATTGCAGCGCTTTTCCAATTATCAGACGGAATCCAAGTTACAGCTTTAGGTTGTCTCAGAGGGATTCAGGATGTGAAAATCCCGAGTGTCATTACATTCTTAGCTTATTGGGTTTTCACAATTCCGGTTGGTTATTTTCTTTGTGTGACTATGAAAATGGGCGCTTTCGGGATGTGGATTGCTTTGGGAATTGGACTAACAATTTCTGCGATTCTTTTAGTGATTAGATTTTTGAGGTTGAGCATGAGGAAAGCTCTGGCTAATTAAAACTAAACATTAGTGAAAACCACATAGGCACATAGAAAAAATTTTTATTAATAAAGTTAAAATAGGATTCTATTTAAAAATATTTTATAAAACTATCTGACTATGTGGTTGATAAATTATTTCAAAACCTATTTTAAATTTTTAAATTTGCACCACAAAATTTCGAAATGAATATTAAACAAAATATACAGTCAAAAATATCCGAAATCATCGCTAAACTCTACGGAATTGAAGGCGTAACGCTGGAAGTCCAGAAAAATAAAACCGAGTTTGAGGGAGATTTCACAATCGTCATTTTTCCTTTAGTAAAAAAGGCGAAAAAAAGTCCGGATGTTATTGGAAACGAATTGGGCGAAGAAGTGAAAAATCAAATTGATTTTGTCGAAAACTTCAATGTGGTAAAAGGTTTCCTTAATCTTAAAATCAAAGACCAATTATTCGCTGAGCAATTATCAGAAATAAGTAAGGATTTTGATAATATAAAGCCGAAAAATCAAACGGTAATGGTGGAATATTCTTCGCCAAACACCAACAAACCGCTTCATTTGGGACACATCAGAAATAATCTTCTCGGCTTTTCTGTTGCCGAAATCCTGAAAGCAGACGGTTATAATGTTATCAAATCTCAAATCATCAACGACCGTGGAATCCATATCTGCAAATCGATGTTGGCTTGGAAAAAATTTGGGAACGGAGCAACTCCCGAATCTACTGGTTTGAAAGGCGATAAATTGGTCGGAAACTATTATGTAGAATTTGATAAATTATATAAATCCGAAATCAAAGCAATGGTTGCTGACGGAATAGATGAGGAAACTGCGAAAAAGCAAGCGCCATCTATCATCGAAGCTCAGGAAATGCTTTTGAAATGGGAACAAAATGATCCAGAAGTTCGCCAACTTTGGAAAATGATGAACGAATGGGTTTATGCAGGATTTAATGAAACTTACTCCAGATTGGGTGTTAATTTTGACCAAGTTCAGTATGAGAGCAATACATATATTCTTGGGAAAGATTTGATTCAGAAGGGTTTGGAAGACGGGATTCTTTACAAAAAAGATGACGGTTCTGTTTGGTGCGATTTAACCGATGAAGGTCTTGACCAAAAACTGTTATTGCGTTCGGACGGAACTTCGGTTTATATGACTCAAGATTTGGGAACTGCTGTGGAGCGTTTCAAAAAGAATGATATCCAAAAGTTGATTTATACCGTTGGAAATGAGCAAGATTATCACTTCCAAGTGCTTTTCAAAATCTTGAAAAAATTGGGTTATGAATGGGCTGACCAGCTTTATCATTTGTCTTACGGAATGGTAGAATTGCCGGAAGGAAAAATGAAATCCCGCGAAGGAACTGTGGTTGATGCCGATGATTTGGTGGAAGAAATGTACAAAACTGCGAAGGAAAAATCTCAAGAATTAGGCAAGTTAGAAACGCTTTCTGACGAGGACAAAGAAAAATCTTACGAAACTGTTGGATTGGGTGCTTTAAAATACTTCATTTTGAAAGTTGACCCGAAAAAGAAAATGCTTTTCAACCCTGCGGAGAGTATTGATTTCAACGGTAATACAGGACCTTTTATTCAGTATACTTATGCCAGAATCCAGTCGCTATTGGATAAAGCCGGCTTTGAAACAAAAGAATTAACTGATTCTTATCTTCCAAACGAAAGTGAAAAGGACTTGATTATGATTTTATCCGAATTCAAAGATGTTGTAAATAAAGCTGCAGCATCACTTAGTCCTGCTCTGGTTGCCAACTATATTTATGAATTGGTGAAAGGCTATAATTCTTTCTACCAAAATAATCCGATCCTGAATCAGGATAATGAAACGGCGAAACAATTCCGTCTTCAGTTGTCCGACTTAACAGGAAGAACCATTAAAAAAGGATTATCATTACTTGGAATTGGTACTGTAAACAGAATGTAAGCATATTATCCAATAAAAAATAAGAGCCTCGAGAAATATTTTTCGAGGCTATTTTTATTTATAAAATCCGGCTGAATTATTCCTTGATAACTTTCTTAGCTATAATTCCGGATTTTGTTTTAATCGTCACTATATAAAGACCTTTTGGATATTGAGCTAAGCTAACTGTTTGTAATCTATTATTATTGACACTCTCATAAATCATTTTACCATTCATATCAAACACCGCAATTCTTTCCGGATTATTCTGAAGATTTACGTTTATAATGTCCTTCGTTTTTGTAGGGAAAACTTTTACTTCATCTTTTGTGATGTCAGCAGAAGCCATTGTTATTTTCTTAGTTCCGGTGGCAACCAAAGCAAAATCCTGTGTTGCAGCATTTCCGTCCTGATTTACAAGCGGATTTTTATTAGTAACCTCAATTCTGTACAATCCGTTTGCGGTTGGGTTATCAATCACAATCTGTTCTACATTATCTACCGAATTATCGCCTTTTGTGGCATTGGCATTAGGATTCGAAATGTCAAGTCTCCAAGGAAAATAAACGCTACCGTTAGCTTCATCAATTACTCTCACATCCAAGTCATTAACCAGTCTGGAACTATTATTCTGCTGAAGATCTGTATCATTAGTAAAATACGCAATTGCAGGATCTACCCAAGAAACACTGACTTTGAGAGGTTCACTTCCAGAAGCTTTGACCTGTTTTGTAAATTTAATACCGGATTGGAGATTATTTTTTTCCAGGTAAGCATCTTCATTCAGCCTATTAACTAAAACCTGAGCCGCCTTTTTGGCGTCTACCAAGCCCCAACCATACCAGACATCTGGACCAGGTCTTCCGGCCTCATTAGCGGTATGCGTTAATAAAGCCTTCATCTCATCTGCTTTAAAAATAAAGGAACTGTTTCCGGATATATTTCTTTGAATCTGGGTCAATGCACCTGCAATTCCGGTTACGATTGGTGCGGCGTAAGATGTTCCATAATTTACTACATACAGATTAGTAGCACTAGGATTGGATGTTATGTAGTTTGCCATAATCATATCTACACCAACAGCTGTGAGATCAGGTTTCACTGCACCGTCTTTTCTAGGTCCTGCACTACTGAAGCTTCCTTTTACCACATCAGAAGCCTGAGTATATTTTAGATCTGGCGTAGTTAGCTGATTAACTGCACCCACTGTAATAATATTTTTTGCTAATGATCCGAAGTAGATACAATTATTACCTTGGCTGCAATTCGCTGGAGGCACTTCATCATTAGCGCCAAAGAGAACCCAAGCATTTGTAGTTGTATTATATCTGTATTTTACAGAGCTTGCGTTAGGTCCTACGCCATAGTAATTCCCTGTAGATTTTACAATGATCTGTTGGGGCTGAGAATAAACAATTTTATCAAAATTATAATCCTGCACGCCATAAGCTCCGGCATAAGTATCCTGGTGATTAAGATCATAATTGCCGTACCAATAGTAAGTATTAGCTGTTCCCGGCTTATTCCATCCGGAATTGATTCCATAAGAGTGATTTGA
>DLND01000200.1:20078-23318 GCA_002476905.1 Flavobacteriales bacterium UBA7519 | reverse complement strand
TACCCACATCAGCATTACCCACAATGCAGCAGCTAATGAACCGGATAAAGCCGAGTAGCACAAATATAGAATAACTAAAAAACCCGCTTCAATATTGAAACGGGTTTTGTATTGAGATAGCACTTAAATCATTATGCCAAAACTTCTTTTACTTTATTAGCAGCTTCTTCCAAAGTGATAGCAGAGTGAATAGGTAATCCAGCCTCGTCAATTAGTTTTTTAGCTTCTACAGCGTTTGTTCCTTGTAATCTTACGATAAGCGGTACAGGAAGACTTCCCATCGCGTGGTAAGCATCCACAACACCCTGGGCAACGCGGTCACATCTCACGATTCCTCCAAAGATGTTGATCAGAATAGCTTTTACATTAGGATCTCTAAGGATAATTCCGAAAGCCGTCTGAACTCTTTGTGCATCAGCAGTACCGCCCACGTCCAGGAAGTTAGCAGGGTTACCACCAGATAATTTGATGATATCCATTGTAGCCATCGCAAGACCGGCACCGTTTACCATACACGCAACGTTACCATCTAGTTTTACGAAGTTAAGACCAGCTTCTCCAGCTTCTACGTCCATTGGATCTTCTTCGCGCTTATCTCTAAGTTCAGCAAGATCTTTATGTCTGTAAAGGGCGTTGTCATCTAAGGTAACCTTGGCATCCACAGCGATAATTTTGTTGTCAGATGTTTTTAAAACAGGATTGATTTCAAAAAGTGAAGCATCAATACCTATGTAAGCATTATATAAAGAAGTGATGAATTTTGTAAATTCTTTGAAAGCGTTACCTTCAAGACCAAGATTGAAAGCGATTTTTCTAGCTTGGAAAGGCTGAAGCCCGTAAGCAGCATCTATGACTTCCTTATGGATAAGGTGAGGCGTTACTTCAGCAACGTGCTCAATGTCCATTCCTCCTTCTGTAGAATAAACAACAGTGTTTTTTCCTAGAGCTCTGTCTAGAAGAATAGAAACATAAAACTCTTTAGTTTCTGTCTCTCCAGGGTAATATACATCTTCAGCTACCAAAACAGAGTTTACTTTTTTACCTTCAGCAGACGTCTGTGGCGTAATCAGCTGCATCCCGATGATGTTTCCGGCGTTTTCTTTAAGTTTATCCATATTTGGAGAAAACTTAACACCGCCACCTTTGCCACGGCCACCAGCGTGGATCTGAGCTTTTACAACCCAACCTTGCGCACCGGTTTCAGCAGTTAGTTTTTCAGCAGCAGAAACTGCCTCATCTACATTGTTTGCAACAAAACCGCGCTGGATATTAACGCCATATTTTGCTAAAATCTCTTTTGATTGATACTCGTGAAGATTCATATTATTTTTATTATATTATATTATGTTTATAAGATGGACAAATTTAATAAAAAGACCCGGAAGTTCAAGTTTATTGACTTAAAATTTAATCCTTACCAAACTTGATTTTTAACATATCTCTTTAATCAGCCTGTTATTCATCATTTTTTCTACATCGATTGGATAATGATTATTGTCAGGCAGCTGCAAACTTGCCCATATTAACATTAAATTGGAATGCTGAAATTATTGATTTCTATGGATTTAACGAAAAGATACACCAAAAACTTTGAAAGTCTTTTTGCAAATGCTACTTCACGATGATGTTTTTACGGAATGTAAGGTGTTTTTCAGTAGTTGTAATAAAACCCTGGCCTTCTCATAATGGGTTTGCTTTTTTCTTATTGGCAAGATGTAAAACTTCCAGAGTGCCAACTCCACAATAAAAATTGAATTGTGATTTTTATATCGTATAAATTTTCCCATTAGTGCTGTAAAGAAGCATTGTTACTATGATGATAGTTTTACTATTGTAAATAATATAATTTTTTTTTCGGTATGTATTTTGCTATCAAGTGGTATAGTTATAAATTTAATTATGGAATTTCAGGTAAAATTTAAAGTCAACGAAAATCTTTATCTTAAAGATCCCGAAAACAGTGAAGTTGGGCGTGCTATTGTAAAATATTCAATTGAATTGATTTACCAAACTGGTTTCGAAAGTTTTACTTTTAAAAAATTAGCCCAAAAAATCAATTCAACAGAAGCTACCGTTTACCGGTATTTTTCTTCAAAACATAAACTTCTAACTTATATCCTGAACTGGTATTGGTCATACATCGAATTCATTTCAAAACTGCGGCTTTATGAAATTAAAGAGCCGATGAAGAAAATGGAAAAGATTCTTGAGATCATTACACATAGCGATGAGATTGATGATAAAATTGAAGATTACGACCTTCCAAAACTTCATAACATCGTTATTGCAGAAAGCAGCAAGTCTTATTTGGTAAAAGAAATTGATGAGATCAATAAAGAAATGGTGTTTAATCCGCTGAAAAGTCTTTGTGGCTTTATTGGTGAAGTGATTTCCGAAGCCCAACCAGATTTCCCCTATCCGAAATCGTTCGCCAGTACACTTTTAGAAACGGCTCACGATCAGCAATTTTTTAGCGAACATCTTCCAAAACTGACTGATAATAACAATAAAAAAGTAGAGCATAAGAAATATGTTTTGGAGTATTTACGCTTTATTACATTTAATTTGATAAAATAATTACACAAATGGATACTTCTCCTAGACAGCACGGCTACAATCTGTTTAAGTATGTTACTAAAGAGAAAAAAGACGTCACCAATATCTATTTTTACGCCATTCTAAACGGTCTGGTGCAGCTGAGTGTTCCGCTTGGGATACAGTCTATCGTTAGTTTTGTAATGGGAGCCACCATGGCAACTACTATCTATATGCTGATAGCTTTTGTGGTTTTGGGAACCTGGCTTGTCGGCTACTTTAGGCTGAAAGTGATGCAGATTATTGAAAAAATTCAGCAGAAAATTTTTGTTGAATTTTCCCTTGCTTTTGCCGAAAAACTTCCAAAAGTAAATCTCTCGGAAACAAGAAAGTACTACGTGCCGGAATTGGTCAATCGTTTTTTCGATACGCAGAATCTCCAAAAAGGGATTTCTAAAATATTACTGGAAATTCCTACAGCGTTGATCCAAATCTTGTTTGGAATCTTACTCCTTTCATTTTATCACCCGTGGTTTTTGGTTTTTGGAGCACTGGTCATCATTTGCGTCATTTTCATCTTCAGATTTACAATGGAAAGCGGCATCAAATCCAGCATAGATGAAAGCGACAAGAAGTATGAAGTGGTATCCTGGCTGGAAGATATTGCGGCTTCTATTAAAATTTTTAAGCTAAATTCTAAAACCG
>DLND01000200.1:0-20022 GCA_002476905.1 Flavobacteriales bacterium UBA7519 | reverse complement strand
TAAGCTAAATTCTAAAACCGAAATTCACGTTGCTGAAACTGACAAGAGAGTCGTTAAATATCTTAACGAAAGAACTTCACATTTTCGAGTGCTTGTGATTCAGTACAAAACTATTGTTGCGTTCAAGGTCATTATTACTTTGGTAATGCTTGTTATCGGAACCTATCTTTTGGTAAACCAACAGTTGAATATCGGTGCTTTTATCGCAACAGAAATCGTAGTGTTGACGATTATGGCAGCGGTGGAAAAGCTGATTATAAGTTTAGAAAGTTATTATGATGTCATCGCAGCCTTAGCGAAGTTGAACAAAGTAACCGACTTGCCGGAGGAAGATTTGGGAGCCATTACTTTGGAAAATCAGAATAGCGGTTTTGAAATTGAATTTAAAGAAGTCAATTTTGCATTCAATGATTATCAGATGATTTTAGAAAATGTCAATTTTAAAATCGCAGAAAATTCCCTCAACGTCATCACCGGATCGCTCGGTGCTGGCAAATCTCTGCTTCTCAATATGATGACCAGTTTTTATGAACCATCTTCCGGACGTATTTTGATCGATAAAATTCCGTTGATAAATGTGGATAAAATATCGCTCCGAAACCAGATCGGAATGTTCCTGGAAGATATGACCATCATTAAGGGAACGGTCTATGAAAATATAGTTCTGGGACAAACCCATATTTCTGCAGAGCAAATTCTCGAAACTTCAGAGCAAATTGGAATAGAAGATTTTTCAAGTCAGTTTAGCAACGGTTTCTTTACCAACATCAGCGAAACCGATACAGAGATTTCTTTTAGTTCTAAAAAGAAAATTTTGCTGCTGAGGGCTTTAGTGGGCGAAAGAAGATTGCTGATTCTGGAAGATCCTTTGGACGGAATGAATGATGCATTTAAAGTAAAAATGAGAGAGCATCTTTCTCATCTTAAAGAAAATACTACCGTTATCATTGTTTCGGAAGATCCGTCAATAATAGAAATAGCAGATCAGCATCTTCACATTGAAGAAGGAACAGTGAAAATTTTATTCAATAAAAATTAAGAAAATGGAACTGCAATCAGTCAATCAAATATATCATATTCATAAAAAATCAAGAGTGAAAAGGTGGTTTCTTTTTATCTTTCTTGGAGGTATTATCGTGCTATTTTTACCGTGGACGCAGAATATAAAAGTACAGGGAAATGTAAGTACACTTTATCAGGAACAGCGACCACAACAACTGAATTCTCCAATACCAGGAAAAATCATCAAATGGTATGTGAAAAACGGTGATTATGTAAAAAAAGGCGATACACTTCTTCAACTTTCTGAAGTTAAGGAAGATTATCTGGATCCGCTTTTGGTAAAACGAACTGAGCAACAAGTAGATGCGAAAAAAGGTTTGCAGAAATATTACGAGGCCAAAGTTGGAACCACCAATAGTCAATTACAGGCTTTAAATTCTGCAAGAGATTTGAAGTTGAGTCAGCTTAAAGTGAAAATCAGTCAGCTCAATAATAAACTGGCGGGAGAGGAGGCAGAGCTGGTAGCAGTAAACAATGAATTGAAAATGACCTCTGACCAATACGAAAGACAGAAGAAAATGTATGATGAAGGTTTGGTTTCGCTTACTCAGTTTCAGCAGAGAAGTGTTTCTTATCAAAATGCTTTAGCTAAGAAAACTGCCACAGAAAATAAACTGGCGCAAACCCGACAGGAAATTGTGAATGTAAGCATCGAACAAAATGCTACCATTCAGGATTACAATGAAAAACTGAGCAAAACCGAAGGCGACCGTTTCCAAAGTATGGGACAGATCGAGGGAAGCGGTGGTGATATTGCCAAACTTGAAAATCAGGTTGCCAACTACCGAGCCAGACAAGGTTTGTATTTCGTAATCGCTTCGCAGGACGGACAGGTGGTGCAGATCAACAAAGCCGGAATCGGGGAAATCCTGAAAGACGGTGAAAGTATTGCAACCATCGTTCCCGATAAAGTAGATTATGCAGTTGAAATTTACATTAAACCTGTCGATTTACCTTTAGTAAAAGAAGGACAACGAGTAATGTGTATTTTCGATGGTTTTCCGGCGATTGTTTTTTCAGGTTGGCCGAATTCCAGCTACGGAACTTTTGCAGGAAAAGTGATTGCGATAGAAAATAACATCAGCGCAAACGGAATGTTCAAAGCATTGGTGATTCAGGATAAAAACGAAAAACAATGGCCTCCGAAAATCAAAATGGGAACCGGAGTTCAGGGAATTGCGATTCTTAATGACGTTCCGATCTGGTACGAATTGTGGCGAAACATCAACGGATTCCCGCCGGATTATTATGAAGTAAAAACCGAAAAATCTGCGAAAGATGAAAAGTCTAAAAATTAAATTTTCAGCGCTTCTCATTCTGTTTAGTGTTCAGTTTTCTTTTGCGCAGGATTCTCTGAAACTTTCGCATCAGGAATTTCTGAATATTGTAAAAAATTATCATCCGCTGGCTTTAAAGTATCAGCTTCAGAATAAAATTGCCAATGCCGAAATTACCAAAGCCAGAGGAAATTTTGATCCTGTTCTCGCAGGAAAACTCGGAGAAAAAAATATTGACGGAACAAAATATTACGAACAGAAAAATGTAGAACTCGGAATTCCCACTTGGTACGGAATCGATATTACTGGAAGTTACAATTATCTGGATGGTGAGAAACTAAACAACAGCGAAACAAAAGGAGGTCTGTATCAGTTTGGTGTTACAATTCCTTTGGCGAAAAATCTTCTGTACGATAAAAGACGAGCAATGCTCGATCAGGCAAAATTCGGACTGAAAATGACGGAAGCCGAACAAATCGTTCTCACCAATGAACTTCTTTTGGATGCTGAAAATACATATTGGGATTGGGTAAAAAATTATGAGATCTACAAACTTCAGAAATCTGCGGTAGAGATCAACAGAAAAAGGCTCGAACTTACCAAAAAGACTTACGAGTTTGGAGAAAGACCGGCAATTGATACAGTGGAAGCTGCTTCACAATTGCAGAGTTTTGAGCTTCAGGAAAGAAATGCTTATCTTAATTTTGTAAAAAGTACACAAGAATTGCAAATGTTTCTCTGGAAAGATAAACAAGACTTGTACGAAATTGCTCAGCTTATTTTTCCATCTTCAAGTCTCGATGAACATTCCGGATATTCTGATTATGAATTTCTGTTGCAGAATTTAGAATCGAAACTGCTTCAGAATCACGCTTCATTGGAATATTATCTTCAGAAGCAAAATATTCTCGAAAGTGAAAGAAGGCTCAAATGGCAAAGTTTCCTTCCAAAGATTGATTTTACCTATAATTTTTTTAACAAAGAAAATTACAAATCTGATTTTCTTCCTTTGTTTGATAATAATTTCCAATATGGACTGAAGCTCGAGATTCCCATATTTCAAAGACAGGCAAGAGCAGATTACGAAATAGCGAAACTGAAAATTTCTCAAAACCAGCAGGATTCGCAACTGAAATTAAGAGAAATCAATACTAAAATAGAAACCTATAAATACGAAGTGACTAATTATTTCAGTCAGATTGATATTTCAGCAAAAAATCTTAACAATTATCAAAGACTTCTGAATGCGGAAGAAACGAGATTCGGCAATGGGGAAAGTTCACTATTTTTAATCAACTCCAGAGAAAATAAATTACTGGATGCAAGAGAAAAAAACATCGATCTAAAAGCCAAATTCCTGAAAAGCTACAACAAACTAAAATGGTTTAATGAGAATTTTCTAAGATAAAAGTCGGGAGAAGTCTAATAATTTCTCCCAACTTCTTTGCAGATTTCCAGATATTCCGCTGGCATATTGGTTGATCCAAATCCTGACTCGAAATATTCATCCGAATGTGGAATATAGATGCTGTACTTTTTACTGAATGGAAAAATGGGAATGAAAAACAATTCGAAATAATTCTTGTAAACGGAAACAATCGCATTAACCATAAAGCCATTTCTCAAGACTTTACGCTCTTCTTTTCCTATAAGTTTGGTTTTGATTCCGAAGAGGAAGAACATTTTGACTTAATTTAAAATTAGTAAACTACATATACACATAGAAAAAACGAAATATTTGTTTTGTAAAGGATAAATAGAATATGTATTCAACTATTTTATCTTAAAAATTTACAGAAACTATGTGTCTATGTGGTGAATATCAGTTTAATTAAACTTCGCCTTAGCAAAATACCAAATCAACATTCCCCAAGAGATAATCATAAACAATCCTCCAAGTGGTGTGATTGGACCTAGAAATTTCAAATTAACGCCCCAATAATCCTGAAAACTAAGAAAATAAATACTTACAGAAAACAAGAATGCACCGGCAATCATCAAAATCGAAATCCATTTTTCAGATGAGGTTTCGAATTTCAAAATATAACCGACAATCAACAAAAAGAATGCGGCATAAATCTGATATCTCACACCCGTTTCAAAACTTTCCAATCTTTCTACAGATAATATTTTTTTGAATGCATGTGCGCCAAAAGCACCAAGAACTACGGATAACAAACCGTAGATTCCTCCTATGATTAAAGTCAAGTTTTTCATTTGTAGTTTAAAATTTTAAAGATTAATGACAAAGTTCCGATGGCAATAAAAATCCAAGCGAATTTTTTATTCTGTGCAAATCCTGGATTTTTTGTCAACTTAAGAAATATTCCAAAAACCAGCATAAAAGCTGAAAGTGCAATTCCAAACATAAATTTATTTGTTTCTCAATTTTTCCAACTCCGAAATCACCTCGTGATGACTCACCGTTTTATCTTTGAAGTAAGTCACAAAATGTTGTTTCTCTTCTTCTGTAGCACCAAACTGATTCAAGATATTGAAAAGGTGCATTTTCATATGACCTTTCTGAATGCCGGTGGTGATCAAAGAGCGCAATGCACCAAAGTTTTGAGCCAATCCGGAAACTGCCAAAATACTCATCAATTCCTGAGCAGATGGTTTTCCAAGAAGTGCCAAAGAGAATTTTACCAAAGGATGAAGATTTGTCAATCCGCCAACCACGCCAACCGAAATTGGCAAGTCAATCCAGAATCTGAAAATCCCATTATCCGTGGTGCAATGCGTCAATGAAGAATATTTCCCGTATCTCGCTGCATAAGCGTGAGCGCAAGCTTCCGTTGCTCTGAAATCATTACCTGTCGCAATCACAACCGCATCCACACCATTCATAATTCCTTTGTTATGCGTCGTTGCTCTGTAAGGTTCGATTTCCGCAATTGTCACAGCACGTTTGAATTTCCACGCAAATTCTTCATTAGAAATCCCGCTGTCATCTTTCAAATCTTCAATTTTACAAGAAACTTCAGCGCGAACAATACAATCCGGTGTGAAATTAGAAAGGATATTCATCACGATTTGAAGCGAATTTTTTTCTTCTTGCGAGAAACTTTCTTCATTCGAAACTTCTTCTTTCAAAGTTTTTCCAAACTGCTCCAGACAAGAATTAATAAAATTAGCTCCCATCGAATCTACCGTGTCAAAACTTGCTTTCAGCTGGAAATAGTTTTCCAGTTCCGAAGTTTTATCAATCAGTTTGATATCCAAGATTCCACCGCCTCTTTTTCTCATATTGGCAGTGATATCTTCCGTGGCTTCTAGTAATTTTTTCTTCAATTTGAAATTGAAAAAATGAAGCAGTTTATGAGGTTCCACATTCATCACAAAATGGGTGTGGCCTAATTTTTCTGTGTTGATAATAGTCGTTTTGAAACCGCCTTTGTCTAACCAGAATTTTGCAGCTTTGGATGCCGCAGCAACAACCGAACTTTCTTCCACCGCCATTGGAAGAGCCAGAAGTTTTCCGTCAATAAGGAAATTCGGAGCAATGCCGTAAGGCATATAAAAATTGGAAATCGTGTTTTCCGAGAACTCATCGTGAAGTTTTTGTAACGCCGAGTTATCGTTCCAGTATTGATTTAAAATATGTTGATATTCTTCGTTTCCTTCAAGGTATTCATTTACGAGCCAGTCGATTTTTCCTTGTTTTGTTAATTTGGAAAAGCCTTCAACGGGTTGATGATTCATATAGAGTATTTATTTAATTTGATATGAAATTTTTAAATCAATTTAATTTCATATTAAAATTTTAATGATGGTAAAGATACTAATTTATCGTTTTAGACTGTTGATAACATCTATCAAAAATTCTTGATATTTGTCAAATATGGAACTAAATTTGAGGATTAGATGTACCAATATTTTTATTAAATAGTTAAATGAACTTCGACCGGATAAAAGAAAAACTCGAAATACTTGCAGATGCCGCAAAGTATGATGTTTCGTGTTCCTCCAGCGGTGGAAAAAGAAAAAACAATGGAGGGTTGGGTGACAGTTCGGCAAGCGGAATTTGTCACACTTATACAGAAGACGGACGTTGTGTCTCACTTCTCAAAATCCTTTTGACCAACCATTGCATCTACGATTGCATCTATTGTGTTTCCAGAAAATCGAACGATATCAAACGTGCTGCTTTCACCGTAGAAGAAGTGGTGGATTTGACCATTAGTTTTTACAGACGAAATTACATTGAAGGATTATTTCTTAGTTCCGGAATTTTTAAAGACGCTGATACAACAATGGAACGTCTGGTTCGGGTGGCGAAAAAACTGAGAACCGAACACAATTTCAATGGTTATATTCATCTCAAATCAATTCCTGGAGCGAGTGACGATTTGATGAATGAAGCTGCACTTTACGCAGACCGACTTTCTGTAAACCTCGAAATTCCAACCGAATCTGGCTTGAAATTATTAGCGCCTGATAAAAATCGGGAAGATATGCTTCAACCGATGAGAATCGTTCAGAAAGGTATTCAGCAATATAAAGATGAAAAGAAAATCATTAGAAGTGCGCCGAAATTTGCTCCAGCAGGACAATCAACCCAAATGATTGTGGGTGCGACTAATGAAAACGATTTGCAAATCATCAAAGTGGCAGACCATTTCTATAACAATTACGGAATGAAACGGGTTTATTATTCTGGTTACATTCCTGTAACTGTGGATAATCGTTTGCCGGCAATCACGGCGGAAGTTCCTGTTTTACGGGAAAATCGTTTGTATCAGTCAGATTGGCTGATGAGGTTTTATGGTTTTAAGGCAGATGAAATTCTGGATTCTGGGATGCCTTTTTTGGATCTGGAAGTGGATCCAAAATTGAGTTGGGCGTTGCGACATCTCGACCAATTTCCTGTCAACCTTCAAACCGCAGATTATAAAATGATTCTGAGAATCCCAGGAATTGGTGTGAAAACTGCGAAGAAGATCGTGAGCGCAAGAAAATTCCAAGTTCTAACAATTGACCATTTGAAAAAACTCGGTGCAGCGGTTAATCGGGCGAAATATTTTATTGATTTCACCTATGGAAACCCATTCCTGAAACATTTGACCGATTTGAATTTGAGAAAATTAATCATCGGCGGAAGTCAGTCTAAGTTTCAGAATCAGTTTTCTCAACAATTGACATTGTTTTAAATATTGGACTTCGAGAGCCTCATCCTAACAACAGTAAATACTGTCTTTTTTTCCATAGACTTCGTCGCATCTATGCTTTATAAAAGAATCGTTTTATTTTTCACTTGTGTCTAAATTTGCTAAATTTGGACATAATTTGTAACTTCGAAAAAAGAATTCACAATGAATGTTAGTTTCACAAAAAAACAGGAAGAATATATTTCGAATCAAATAGAATCTGGGGATTTTCAAAATGCTAGTGAGGTTGTTCGTGATGCGTTGCGTCTTCACGAAGTGTATCGTCATCGAGTGATTCAGGATTTGAAAGTTGAGATTGAAAAAGGTTGGAATGATGTTTTGAGTTCTCGTTCAATAAAAGACATTATTCAAGCCAAAAAGAATAAAATTAATAATGTCTAAAGATTTCTACATTTTATCAAAAATTGCTGACCAAGATTTAGAAGCTATTTTTGATTATACAATGGAAGAATTTGGATTTGACCAAGCTGAAAAATACCTGTTAGAAATCGAAGGCATTTTTCAGAATTTAATTATAAATCCACAAATAGGAAAAAAACGAGACGAAATAAAGCAAGGTTTATATAGCTTCCCAAAAGACAACCATATTATTTTCTATAGGATTTTGGATAAACACATTCGTATTGTTAGAGTTCTTCACGGGAGTCAAGATATTCCGAAGTATTTTTAGAGTCAAATTTTTCAAAAATAATTTCTCTCAATATTAAATATGAGAACAAAAAAAGCTTTACGTTACGACGAACAAAAGATAAAAGAAATTGATAGCGCA
The DNA here is from genome assembly GCA_002476905.1 of Flavobacteriales bacterium UBA7519. Taxonomy (GTDB): domain Bacteria; phylum Bacteroidota; class Bacteroidia; order Flavobacteriales; family Weeksellaceae; genus Epilithonimonas. The sequence goes on along the minus strand of DLND01000200.1, from coordinate 11,746 downwards.
ATTTCGAAATTCTCACAACCATTGATGTCTAATTCAAAATGGGTTAAGTTGATTAAACAGATTGTTGATAATGCCGATGAAATTAAAAAGATTCTCTTCAAAAAAGTTCAGAATGATAAGATTGGAGAATTGTATTTAGATAGTGGAAGTATTTTTGAATTTGATTATTGGCAAACAGGCTTTGAAGGAAACAATTCATTTAATGATTGGCTCGAATATCGAGAAATAGAATATCTCATTTTTCCTAAAGTTATTGATTCACAAACAAATCAAGATTTAGACAGAATTTTTACATTAATAAAGGAAGTCGGCGAGTTTTATTTAGAACTTGATGAGAATGAATTGAAACTTGTTTGTTATAAAATTTAAAATAAATCTAGATTCCTCCGGAATGACAAATATTACGTTTATAATTCTCAGACTCTAAAACTTTCTAATCCAAAAAATGACAACCCTTCTCTACGACGGAACTTTCGACGGACTCTTAACTGCGATATTCGAAGTTTTTGAATATCGTTATCAAGATGTGGAAATCAAAAACAGAGAAACTTTTCAGCAGGAAAATATGTTTGCGGAGAATCACGAGGTTGTGACACAAGAAGAAAAGTCACAACGGGTTCTGAATAAGCTGGAAAAGAGCATCGGAAAATCGGGAATCAATGATTTACTAAGAGTTTATCTTTCGGAAGATGACGAATCGGAACAGTTGATTTTATCAGTCGTTAGACACTCCGTGAAATTTCCGGATGAGAATGTTCTGAAGAATTTTGCTAATGATGATATTCTCAAAGTCTCCAAAATCTGCAAATCGATGAGCAGAGAGCGGCACAGGATGACTGCTTTTGTAAGATTCGAGAAAATGCAGGATGATGTTTATTTTGCGAAAATTGACCCAGATTTCAATGTGTTGCCTTTAATCAGAAAACATTTCAAAGACCGATATGCAGATCAAAAATGGATGATTTATGATTTGAGAAGGCATTATGGACTGTTCTATGACTTGGAAAACTGCGAATTTTTCTATCCCGATGAAAAGCTGAATCTCAGTCAATATCAGGAAAAATTCCACGACGAGGAGAAGAAATACCAAACACTCTGGCAAAGTTATTTTACGAAAACCAACATCAAGGAACGGAAAAATACTAAACTCCACATCCAGCACGTTCCGAAACGGTATTGGAAATATCTGACTGAGAAATGGTGAGTCGGAGACGGCTCCCGCAGCAGGGATAGTAGCGGATATCCTTTTTTGCGCTGGCAAAAGCGTTGGCAAAAGATAGCAGCGGATAGCCCGGCCGGCAGATTTTGCGTGAGCTGGAGCGTTGGGAAATCTGACGGGCTGCCCAAAATTTTCATTACGATGTAAATTCTTAACTTACATCAATGTACAGAAAATCTCAGCGGACTAAATTTGCACTATAATTAAACAACAAAATATTGAAATTATGGCAACTAAATGGTTATTAGACCCAACACATAGCGAAATCACTTTCAAAGTAAAACACTTGATGATTTCAAACGTAAAAGGAGAATTCACAACTTTCAACGCAGAAATCGACGCAGAAGATGACACGTTCGCTAATGCAAAAGTTTCAGCTTTCGTGGATACAGATTCTATTTTCACAAATAATGCAGACAGAGATGCGCACCTGAAATCAGCAGATTTCTTCAACGCAGAAGTTAACCCAAAAATTACTTTCGAAGCTACTACCTTGAACGGTGATGTAACTGGGAATTTAACAATCAACGGCGTTACAAAACCAGTGACGTTGAACGTAGATTTCGGTGGTGTGAATGTTGACCCTTGGGGAAATACAAAAGCAGGTTTCTCTTTCGAAGGAAAAATCAAAAGAAGCGACTTCGGTTTGACCTGGAATGCAGCTTTGGAAACAGGCGGTGTGATGGTGAGCGAAGAAGTTAAAATTGCAGGCGAATTGCAGTTTGTAAAACAATAAAAGAATACAATAGTATTTATAGTTTGAGTTTTTTAAAGTATAAACAGAGTTCGCTTTGTTTATACTTTTTTTGATTTTGAGAATAATTATTGGGGCAGCTTAATCCGCCTTCCGCTCCCGCTCTTTTCACTCCACTTCGTTGCGTAAAAAGGAGCTCCGCTCAAATCGAGGAACGAGATTCATCGATTCAAATAAAAAAATAAACAAATTTGAGATAAGTCGGGCTGCGCTTTGCAAAGTTGAACATTAGTTTTTCAATTTAACCATTGTCCAAAAATCGAAGATTTCAAAAACTTAATTTTTCTTATGTGACTTTAGTAGCTCAAATAGAATCAACTTTAGTGAAAAAAAATCAGCTCAATCAGACAAATCTGCGAGAAATAAAATACTTTATACATCCTACATTTTACTTTTTACAAAAAAAATATGAATCTCAACGACCTATCAAAAATATCTGACAACTTCCGAACCACAGAAAAAATGCCGGTTCTGTTTTTAGGACACGGTTCTCCGATGAATGCCATCGAAGAGAATATTTTTGTTCAGGGATTCAGGAATATCAGCAAAGAAATTCCGAAACCAAATGCCATCATTTGTATCTCTGCACATTGGTTTACCAAAGGAACTTTTGTAACCGCGATGGATATGCCGAAAACCATTCACGATTTTTATGGTTTCCCAAAAGAATTGTTTGATGTTCAATATCCAGCAAAAGGAAACCCAGAACTTGCTAAAGAAACTGCTCAATTATTAGCTCCGGTTTTGGTGGAAGAAGATCATAATTGGGGATTGGATCACGGTGCTTGGTCAGTTCTCAGACATCTGTATCCAGATGCGGATATTCCGGTGATTCAGTTGAGTATAGATTATACAAAACCGCCTCAATATCACTTTGATTTGGCAAAAAAATTATCCAAACTCCGTGAAAAAGGAATCTTGATTATCGGAAGCGGAAACATTGTCCACAACCTCCGATTGATTGATTGGAAAAATATCGATACCGTTGGAGCAGGCTGGGATTGGGCAATAGAAGCCAGAGAAAAAACTAACAATTGGCTTTTGGACGGTGATTTTCAGAAACTCATCGATTATCAGAAACAAGGTTCGTTTTTGCAATATGCAGTTCCGACACCCGACCATTTTCTACCAATGATTTACAATCTGGGTCTGAAAGAAAAATTAGAAGAATTATCATTATTCAATGACTCGTTAATTGGTGGTTCGTTGAGTATGACATCGATAAGAATTGGATAAAATTTAATTAATCCCTTTTTATAACTAAAAAATTAGTAATATTGTTTTAATGAAATCGCCATAAATACAAAAACACATACCTATGAAGATTAGGCGATTGCATATGTCCATAAGAAAAATAAATATCTTCATATGAAAAAAATATTACTTTTTTGCATTTACTTTAGTTTTGTCTGCTGTTGTTTTGCACAGATTATCTCAGGAAAAATCCAAACTGAAAATGGGAATGTTATTTCTAATGTCAATGTTTATCTCGATGGAACCAAAATCTCAACAGCTTCTGCTAATGACGGGAGTTTCCAGTTAGATGTTCAAGGGCAGAAAAGCGGGAATCTTATTTTCCAGAAAGATAATTACGAAACCAGTATTTTTCCTCTTAATCAAGCTATTGGAAAATCGGTAAAAGTAATTATCAATCCGGTTAAAGAGATTGAGGAAGTAGTAATTATTCCTTACACAGAGCAGGCTTACAAAGATTTTATTAATTATTTTTTGGATAAATTCCTTGGGTTTGATAGGGAAGGCGTTACCATAAAAAATCAACGAACACTTAAATTTTCTTACGACAAGAAAAATCAATTTCTTAAAGTGAAAGCGCCACAGACTTTGGTTATTGAAAATAAAAATCTGGGTTACACAATTCAATATAATCTTATCAGTTTTGAAGCAGATTTTAAAAAGAAAACGACGAGCTATCTTGGAACTTCATTCTTTAAAGAAACGAACAGCAAGAAAAATACTATTCTGAATCGGATGAATGCTTATAGTGGAAGTCTAATGCATTTTTTCAGAAGTCTTTATAATAACGAATTGGAAAAAGAAGGTTTCATCGTTAATCACGCCAAACAAATCCCAAATCCAAAATATCCTAGTGAGGTAGAATTACAAAAGCTAAAAGGTTATTATGATTTTGTAAAAGACCAAAAGGTTATGACAGTAAAATTGTCGCCCGAGTTACAAGATATTTCTGATAGAAAATTTAAAGAATCTCAGTTTGTATTGGCAATTTTGAAAACAAAAATCAAAGAATCCGATTTTACAAAACGCAGAGATGGAAAGCTATTTCTCGACTTTGATGATTTGTTGATGGTCAATTATCAGAAACATTACTACGAAATCAAGAAAGGAGAGTTTGTAAAATCTGCGAGCGCTGTTTCTCAATCATCAATTGTTCATCCAGAAGCTTTGGAATTTGAAGTCTTTCCTGAAGGTAATACTTCAGAGCCAGATTTACTGATTTTGGAAGAGCATTTCTCTAATCAGAATGTTTCCAAAATGTTGCCTTTGGATTATCAGTTGGGGAATTGATTAAAGATTTTTCTCTGCAGATTAAGCAAATTTTACAGATTTTTTTAATATTAATAATCAGCTAAATCTGCACAATCGGCGAGAAAAAAAACTTACAATTCTTTCTCAAAACAAATACTATTATCAACTCCAATATATTGTCCGTAATTTGGAATGATTTTGTAACCGCATTTATTGTAAAGTGCAACAGCTTCGACTTGTCTTTTTCCTGTTTCCAGAACTGTTTTTTCGTAACCTAATTCCTTAGACCAAGTTTCTAATTCTCTCAAAATTGCGGAAGCCAAACCTTTTCCACGTTTCTCGGGAAGTGTGAACATTCTCTTGACTTCCATCGATTTTGTGTCCAATTCTTTTATTGCGCCACAGGCAACTGCTTCATCATTATCAAAAATCACGACACAATTTTTCAGCATATCTATTTTGTTATATTGATGATAAAAAGCGTGTTCTTCGCCATCCATTACGGCAAGATAGGAATCTAATTGCTTTACTAATTTTTGAAAATCTGGGTTTTCGGAGGTTGTTCTTAGGGTTTTCACATTTTAGATTTAAACCACATAGGCACATAGAAATATACTAATACAAAAAACTATTGTGCCTATGTGGTTAATATTTTAGTTAACTACAAATTTCTTCTCTCTAATCAACTCCGCAATTTTCAAAATATCTTCACCAATTAATCTGTCATCTTCCAGTTTTGGAACAACAGAGCGTATGATGTCATAGTTAGTTTCTACAATTTTGGAACATTTTGCAGGTCTTCGGAATTCCAAACCTTGTGCGGCGAACATTAACTCTATCGCTAGAATATTTTCGAGATTCCCTAAAATCTGATTGAATTTTCTCCCCGAGATACTTCCCATAGAAACGTGGTCTTCTTGTCCTAAACTTGTCGGTATAGAATCTGCGGAAGCGGGGAAACATAACGTTTTGTTCTCAGTAACCAGAGCTGCGCTCGTATATTGTGGAATCATAAATCCGGAATTAAGCCCAGAACTTTCTACTAATAATTTCGGTAAGCCGTATTTTCCCTCCAAAAGAAGATAACTTCTTCTATCAGAAATATTCCCTAATTCTACAGCAGCTAATGAAGCATAATCCAAAGGCAACGCCATCAGTTGTCCGTGGAAATTACCTCCGGAAATCGATTCTTCTGCGCTTAGAACAATTGGGTTGTCAGTTACAGAGTTTAGCTCAGTTTCTGCCATTTGTTTAAGATGTTCAAAGGCATTTCTGCTGGCTCCGTGAACCTGCGGAACACAACGCATAGAATACGGATCCTGAACTCTGTCACAGAATTCGTGGGACTTAAGATTATCAGAATCTTTAAGGAAATTTCGCATTCTTTCTGCCACTTTCTGGCTTCCTTCAAACGCACGGATCTCGTGCAATTCTTTTTTGAAAGGGCTTGATGAACCTCGGTAAGCTTCTACACTCATTGCAGCAGTCAAATCTGCCAAATCCAAAAGGTATTCGAATTTTGAAAGTCCAGTTATGGCGTGAGCTAAAATAAATTGAGTTCCATTAATCAGTCCTAACCCTTCTTTTGGACCGAGTTTTAAAGGTTGGATGTTATGTTTTTCCAAAACTTCGGAAGTGACTTTGATTTCGTCATTTTCCCAAACTTGACCCAAACCTAACAAAGGTAAAACCAAATGAGCCAATGGTGCCAAATCTCCAGAAGCACCAACTGAACCTTGCTCCGGAACAACCGGAATAATATCCAGTTCCAACATCAGAATCAATCGCTCAATAACATCTAAAGAAACGCCCGAAAATCCTTTCGACAAAGCGTGGATTTTGGAAATCATCATTATTTTGGAAATGTTTTTATGGATTGGTTTTCCAACACCAACGGCGTGAGAAATAATCAAATTATGCTGAAGTTGCGCTGTTTCCGATTCGGATATTTTGGTGTCACAAAGTGGCCCAAAACCAGTGTTTATACCATAAACAGTTCTGTCAGATTCTACAATTTTCTGAACATTCTGTTGAGATTTTATGATTTGGTCTTTTGATTTTTTATTGAGTTTTGCTTTGGAAGGATTTTTTAAAATCTCTAAAACATCCTGATATCCAAATTGGTCGATTCCGTAAATCATCACTGAAAAATTTTGCCTAAAAATACACTTTTCGGGAGGAATATTGATTATTGAATGAAAATAAAAAATAAGATACAGCGTTGTTATAATAAACATTATCATAAATGAAAAAACTCTTTCTATTTTCTCTTTTTTATTCCATAATTTTCACCAGTGCACAAACTCATAGATTTTTTTATGAATTGAAATATAAATCTGATTCTCTTCAGCTTGAATTTGATAAAAGAACTATGGTTTTAGACATTAATCCAAATGATGTAAAATATTATGATTATACGTTTTTAGAAAAAGATTCTCTGAATAATGCTACCAATTCTCAAAATGTTAATTGGACAAAGCAAATTCCTGTGACGAGGAAAATAAATTCTTATGAAAATATGAATTTTGTAGCCGTAGGTTTTGATTTTTTTAAATACCCAACAAATGATAATATTGATTGGATTTTAGAAAAAGAGACAAAGAAAATCCAACAATTTACAGTACAAAAAGCGACTACAAATTTTGGAGGAAGAAAATGGATTGCTTGGTTTACAAAAGAAATTCCGGTCAATGAGGGGCCATATAAATTTAGAGGATTACCTGGATTAATTTTAGAAATTCAAGATAACAAAAATCAATTTTATTTTAATCTTATAAGAAGTCAAAACTTAACAAGAACCTATGACACATCTAATATTCTTGAAATCAGATATGGTTATTCGCCAATTCTTACAACAGAAAAAAAATACATTGAAAAAGCACAACAATATTTTAATGACCCATTTTATACAGACAAACAAAAACTAAGAGATGGAAGTGTAAAAAGTTTTGAGTTTTATGGTAAAAAATATACAACAGCAGAAGAATTGAACTCTATATCAAAAGATGCACAATTAAGAATATTAAAAAACAATAATCCAATTGAATTAAATAAAGCTATTAGATATAAAAAATAGACTACGTTTTTTAATTTCTTAAAAAAAAATTGATTGACTTTCTCATAATCTTATTTTAGATTCACTCAAACTTCAGTTCCTTCGCCTGACTAATATGCGCCAAATGATGCTGACAATGCCAACTGTAAATCAATATATTTTCTTTCAACGAAATCTTTTCCGATTGTTCTGGATGAATGAATTCTTTATTCAAATCTTCCTCAGTCAAGGTTTTCAAAAGATAAGCCCATCGCGAGTGCAAAGCTTCCAGAAGTTGCAATGAGACCAATGGCGACAGATTATTGTCCGGCAACTTTGCCCAAAGACTTTCATCATAAGGTTTGATTGTAGGAACATTTTCCGTCAAAGCTAATTTGAATCTCATATAACTATTAATATGACTATCGGCGCAATGATGAATAACCTGAGAAATCGTCCAGCCTTCTGGTCTGTATCTTAATTGTAAGTCTCTTTCATCAAGGTTTTGAATCTCAGCTTTGACAAGATTAGGGAAGTTTTCAATTTCAGAAATCGCAGAATCGATGGTTTCTTTGGTAATGAATTTAGGTTTTACAAATTTCCCGACCGGATATTTTAGTTCGTCCAAGTTCATTATTTCAAATGCTTCATCAAGATAGCTTCCATTTTTTCATAACCCAATTTTGTCGGATGAATGCCGTCTTCTGCAATTTCTTTAGGCAAACCATTTTTTTCATCTTTTAAAACTGAGTGATAATCCACATAAGTCAAATTATTTTTCTTGGCGTAATCTTTTATCATTTTATTCAATGCAATGACTTTATCTGAAGGCTGCATATCTTTTCTCCAAGGGAAATCGTAAGCGGGAAGAACAGAACATAAAACTACTTTGATGTTGTTGGCTTTTGCCAACTCTGCCATTGAAACGATATTTCCGAAAACTTTGTCCATAGAAATCGGACCTTGATTTTCCGCAATATCATTGGTTCCTGCAAGAATGATAACGCTTTTTGGTTTCAGTTTAATCACATCTTCCCGGAATCTCAAAAGCATTTGCGAAGTGACTTGACCACCAATTCCTCGTCCTACAAAATTATTCTTGGTAAAAAATTCTGGATCCGTGGCAAACCAACCTTCTGTGATAGAATCGCCCATCAAAACAGAATTTGGAGCAATATTTTGAGAAAGAACTTCTTTATTTTGTTTTTGATATCTGCCAAAATTGGCAAAGTCTTGAGCTGATAGCATTGTCGAAAGTATAATGGCTGCAAAGGTTAGGAATTTCATTTTCTATATTTGGTTATCAAATATAAGAAATGACAATAGAGATATTTCTTTTTTAACCACAAAAGTCACAAAAGAGATAAAATAGTATATTCAGAAAATTAAAACTTATGTGCCTTTTGTGGTTTCAAATAATAATATCAATAATTTTACAAAATGGAAAACACTTCTAAAGACCCTTTGCACGGAAAAAGATTGGATGCTATTCTGGAAGAATTGCTAGAATACTACAAAGGTTATGGAGAATTGGGAAAACAAATCAACATCAAATGTTTCACCGGCGAAAATCCAAGTGTGAGCTCCTCTCTCAAATTTCTTCGCAAAACGCCTTGGGCAAGGACAAAAGTAGAAAGTTTGTACCTCTATGTTTTGAGACAGAAAAAGAAACAATCAAAACAGTGATAAAACCACAAAAGTTACAAAAGAAAATTCAAGATATTAATTGTTTTCTTATTAAGAAGAGAAAAAAAACTTATGTGACTTTTGTGGTTTAAATATCAATCCAAAAATTCTCCAGTCACATAAAACCAACGGTTCTGAATCATCTTGAATTGTGATAACTCGTGGTGAACCTGTGGTTTTCCATCTTCATCAATATAAAAAGCCTTAAACTCTACTTTATTAGTTGAAGGTTTATCGAGAATTTCCAGCTTCGTCCATTCATTCATTTCGCCCCATTCCTGCAAGTCTTTTTTGTTATGAAATTGCCTTTTGTTGGGAGAAGTTGTTTCCCAAAGATATTCTCCATTCGGGATTGCGAAAGCTGTAAATCTTGAACGCATCAAGGCTTCTGCCGTTGGTGCAAATTTCTTTTTCAAGTGATAAGGCTGACAGCAATCTTCGTAGGATTTTCCGGAACAGTAGGGACATTTCATTTTATCAATTATAATAAAAGTTAGATTTTAAAAATTGTCATTCCGAGGAACGAGGAATCTTAAATTAGATTTCTCGACTAACACTTTGTTTCGCTCGAAATGACAATCATAAATTTTTATCCAAAAGCTCTCTTCAGCAAACTCTCCACTTTTGGTTCTCTTCCACGGAAGTTTTTGTACAATTCCATTGGGTTTTTGGTTCCACCAGAGGAAAGAAGAATTTTATATTTTGCAGCAATTTCCGGATTAAAAATTCCATTTTCTTTGAAATATTGGAAAGCATCCGCATCCAAAACTTCTGCCCATTTGTAAGAATAATAACCCGCCGAATATCCGCCTTGGAAAATATGCGAGAAACTTGGGCTTGCCGCAGTTTCTGGATTGCTTGGATAAAGATTGGTTGCTGCTGTTTTCTCCACCTCAAACTCTTTCACACTTTTATTCTCCAACGCTCCAACTTCAGTATGATAAGCCATATCCAATAATCCAAAACCAATTTGTCTCAAAGTCTGATAACCTTCCATAAAAGATTTGCTTTCTGACAGTTTTTCGATTTTTTCGGTTGGAAGAATTTCTCCGGTTTGATAATGTTTTGCGAAGGTTTTCAAAAATTCTGGTTCGTAGCAATAGTTCTCCAAAAACTGAGAAGGCAATTCCACAAAATCCCATTTAACCGAAGTTCCAGAAAGATTTGGATATTGCGTATCTGCCAAAACGCCGTGAAGTGCGTGACCAAATTCGTGGAACAAAGTGGTTACTTCTTGGAAAGTCAACAAACTTGGTGTGTCTTTCGTAGGTTTTGTGAAGTTGCAAACAACAGAAATATGTGGACGAGAATTTTCTCCATCTTTTTTATATTGATTTTTATAACTCGTCATCCAGGCGCCAGCACGTTTTCCTTTTCTTGGATGATAATCTGCGTAGAGTAAAGATTTGAAATTTCCGTTTTCCGTGATTTCATAAGTTTTCACATCAGAATGGTATTTCTGAACATCATTAATTTCTTTAAACTCCAATCCGAACAATTTTCCGGCTAATCCAAAAACAGCTTCCTGAACTTTTTCTAATTGGAAATAAGGTTTCAGTTCTTCATCATCAATATCGAATTTTTGTTTTCTTAATTTTTCTGCATAGAAAGTATGGTCATAACTTTGGATATCATCAATTCCATCAGCTTCTGCTAATGATTTTAATTCTTCGATTTCTTTTTGAGCGTAAGGGGTTGCTTTTTCAAGAAGTTCATTCAGGAATTCAAAAACTTTTGCGGGCGATTGTGCCATTCTTTCTTCCAGAACAAAATCTGCATAATTCTTATAGCCTAATAATTCAGCTTTTTCCTGACGAAGTTTTACGATTTCTTTGATGAGGTTTTGATTGTCGAATTCTCCACCATCAAAGGATTTTTTTCCGTTAGCTAAAGCCAATTCTTTCCTCAATTCACGGTTTTCTGCATACGTCATTGCCGGAAGATAACTTGGATATTGAAGTGTAATCACATAACCTTCCAAACCTTTTTCTTTTGCATCTTCTTCATATTGCTGAAGAACCGCTTCCGGAATTCCTTTTAATTCTTCTTTATCCGTAATATGTTTGAAATAAGCATTGGTTGAAGCTAAAGCATTTTGCCCGAACTGAAGTGATTTTATGGACAAATCCATATTGATTTTCTCCAGTTTCTTTTTGTCTTCTTCGCTTAATAAAGCTCCGCTTCTCACAAAACCTTTGTAAGTTTCGTTGAGTAAAGTTTGCTGTTCTTCGTTCAATGACAAACTGTCTTTTTGGTCGTAAACGCTTTTGATTCTTTCGAATAGTTTTTCGTTTTGAGAAATTTTGGAAGAGAATTCTGTCAAAAGTGGCGAAACTTCCTGAGCGATTTTCTGAATCTCGTCATTGGTTTCAGCAGAATTCAAATTAAAGAAAATATTGGAAACCCTGTCCAATTGTTCTCCAGAGAAAGCCATTGCTTCGATTGTGTTTTCAAAAGTTGGAGCTTCTGGATTGCTAGTGATTTCATCAATTTCTTTTTCAGAAGTTTTTACTAATTCCTGAAAAGCGGGAAGATAATGTTCTTCTTT
>DLND01000088.1 GCA_002476905.1 Flavobacteriales bacterium UBA7519 | reverse complement strand
TTTTTACCCAAACTGTTTTGCTTTACTTTTTCCAGAGGTTCGTTCCAGGCGTGCTGCGCAAGAGCAAACTTACCTGAATGTACCGGAAAGATATTTTTTGCATTAAGATCATTCACTACTTTTCCAAACTCTTCTGGCAAAGTGTGGATGTATTTCCATTTTTCATTGTACTGGCCATTTTCTAAAATTGCCCAGTCAAAAGGTCCAAAAGTTTCGCCAATTTTTTTAAAATGAATATCATAACCGCTGTCGCCACCGATGAAGATTTTTTTACCAGGGGATTCTAGAACATAAGAAGACCAAAGGGTGGTGTTTCTCTTAAACAGGCGGCCAGAAAAATGCCGGGCTGGAGTAGAGGTTATTTTAAAGTCATCAGCCAGATTCCTGTTATCATACCAATCGAGCTCTATGATTTGATTTTCATCAAAACCCCAACGCTCAAAATGGGCGCCAACACCCAAACCGCAAATAACAGTTTTAATTTTTGGTTTCAGCTCTTTGATAGTTTTATAATCCAAATGATCGTAATGATCGTGAGAAATAATCAGAAAATCTATTTCTGGGAAATCGTCGGTAGTGTAAAAATCTGTTCCTGCAAAACTTTTAGTAGTTCCGGGAATTGGAGAAGCGTTGCCACTTAGAACAGGATCAACTAAAAATCGCTTCCCCGAAAGTTGAAAGTAATAAGAAGAATGTCCCATCCAAACCAGAAAATTATCGCCCCGTTTTTGGTTTTTCAAATCGGTTTTCGTACTGGGAATTTTTTTGTTTGGAACCTTGTTCGGTGTTTTGTCTGTTAAAAACTCCCACAGAACTTTTCTCATCGTAAAACCTTCTGCCAGAGATGGCGTGAGGCTTAGATTCTGAAAAACACCATCTTTATAATTTGGAGATTTTTTGATGCGTTCCAAGCGTTTTCCTTTTATAGTTCCCCCAAAAAGAGGATGGTTAGCCATAATTAAAATCAGGATAATAATCCCGGCAACAGCAAAATATTTGAACATTTATATTTTTTTGAATTAAGACGATCGACCGGCTTATTTACTTTAGTTTATTTCCGGTCTACAATAAGAATCCATTCCTTATCTAAAATTTTATATCCCTTATCATAAATAAAAAAATACTGAGAACCATTTTTATAGGTAATGATTTGTGTGATATAATCGAAGTCAAATCCTGCAGCTTCCATTTTGCTTCTGGTCAGTTTTGTTTTGCCGTCTGTATTATTTTCAGAAAGAATTCGGTAATTTTTGCGAAGCTTGTTATTGATATTCCGCATCAGATTTGTAGTGGTTTTATTCTGTTTATTGTTAAATGCATTTCTGCAAGCGTCGGAACAGAATTTTTTATCCGAACGCCCGATAATTTTATCGCCACATTCAAGGCATATCTGGTTTTCCATTGTGTTTTTTTTGTTTTTATTAGTCTTATACTCACATCAAAGTTGTAAAGCTGGTGACATTTAGAGATTTATAAATTTATAATTTTTTAGCAGTTTTCAAAAATTTTTTTATCCGTTTACAAACGATTACAAACGGATATAAATACTTTTTAACCGAATCCTGCTTTTTTTTGATGAAAATTTGCAACAGAAAATCGAGCGAAAGACAAAACACGACTTGGTTTTAAAAGTTTAATTCAAAAATTTAATATTATGTCTTTAAGAAACAAAGTGACGCTTATTGGTCACACAGGAAAAGAAGTAGAAGTTTTCAATTTCGAAAACGGAACTAAAAAAGCCACCGTTAGCCTTGCAACAAGTGATTATTATATCAATGCTGCGGGAGAAAGAGTAGAAGAGACGCAATGGCACAATCTCGTTGCATTTGGAAAAGTCGTAGATATTTTGGAAAAGTATGTTCCAAAAGGAAAAGAAATAGCAATAGAAGGAAAACTGACTTACAGATCGTATGATGACAAAGATGGCACAAAAAGATTTGTGACAGAAATCAAAATAGATGAACTGGTTCTTTTAGGATCAAATAAATAATATCAAATAAACCTCGGTAAGCAGAAAACTTGTCGGGGTTTTTGTATCTTAAATAGATTATGATGAAAGTAAAAGTTTTGAAAATAAGAATTGATGATCGGTTTCAAATTACAGATGAAGCCATAGTTAATGATTATTTATCCCGGTTCGAGATTGTTAATATGAATGCAAAACTCGTGGCTGATTAAATTACTTATTGGTCGGTTTTGATTTATTATAACAACAAAAAGAATTTCTAGTAAAAATACAGTGAATTCAGAATCTGAACTTTCGGAAGAAGAAAAGATTATTTACAATAAGCTAAAAGATTGGCGTGCAGATAAGGCAAGAGAAGCCCAATTGCCAGCTTATATCATTTTTCATAATACGCATCTGATGTCTATTGCAAGACATAAACCTTGCACTTTGGACGATTTAGAAAATGTAAACGGAATCGGAAAGCGTAAGGTAGAGAAATTTGGGATAGAAATTATCGAGGTTTTAGAAAATGCATAAATGTAAAATTTACAATAAAAATAACATGTTGAAGGATTGATTTTATGATTTATCTCTTATTTTTGTTATATGCTAAACGATCAAAAAATTGAAAAATTCAGGCAAATTGTAGAAAATAAATTTCAAATCTACAATTCACTCTTCATGAGTTTGCCTTATGATAAAATGACCAATATTGGGATGCTGCTTCCTTTTCTTTATGAGGAAAGTAAAGAAGGCTACCAACAAGGGAAATCTCCGGAAGAAATTGTGGAAGAGTTTTTCCAGAAACATACCGAGTTACAGACAGAAGATCACAAACTGGAATTGCTATTCAAAATTATCCAATATATAGAAAGACAAGTGGTTTTGTTTGATAGTATAGAAGATGCGGCTTTCCAGCAATTACACTCTGAAACTGATTCTGGTACAGTGATGAATCTTTATGAGAGAGCTAATCAAGAACATCACTTGACTGCCATCCGAAAGAAAATGGATGACTTTGGAATCAAGATTGTTTTCACGGCACACCCGACTCAGTTTTATCCAAATGCTGTTCAGAGAATCATCCACGATTTACGTGATGCAATCATTAATGATTCTGTGACGCAGATTGATACTTTGCTTCAACAATTAGGAAAAACCCCATTTGTTAATAAAGAGAAACCAACGCCATTAGATGAAGCAATGAGCATCATTTATTACTTGAGATATGTTTATTATCAAAGTATTGGTGAGTTGTATAGAAAAATCAAACAAGTTTATGGCACTTCTAATTTCACACCGAGTCCAGATATTATTCAGTTAGGTTTTTGGCCAGGTGGAGACCGAGATGGAAATCCTTTTGTAACAGCAGATATCACGATGAAAGTTGCTGAAGAATTGAGGATTTCTATTCTTAAAGATTATTACGGACATCTTAAAATTGTGAGAAGAAGATTAAGTTTCCGTGGCGTTTCTGAGGTCTTAGATAAATTAAGTAAAAACCTTTATGTATCTATTTTTCAGAAAGAAGCTAGGATCTCAGCAGATGAAATTGTAAAAAGATTAGACGAAGCAGAAAAGATTCTTAAAGAAGAACATAATTCGCTTTTCATAGATGTGTTGGATGATTTCAGAGATCGGGTGAAGATTTTTGGAACTCACTTCGCTACTTTGGATATCCGTCAGGATAGTAGAGTTCATCAAAATGTGATCGATGATATTTTCAAAAAAGTAATTGATCAAAATGTAGATTCTAGAACGGATGATGAAAAAGTTCAGCTTTTGATTGATTCTAATCAGGTTCTGAATCCGCAAGATTTTGAAGATGAAATGACTTGCGAAACTCTGAAAAGTATTTATAACATCAAAAAAATCCAAGAGAGCAATGGTGAACGTGGGATGCATCGTTACATTATTTCCAATTCAGATGAGGTGAAAGATGTGATGAATGTCTATGCTATGATGAAACTTTGTGGTTATGCAGATGATGAAATCAATATCGATATTGTTCCGTTGTTTGAAACGATGGAAGGTCTTGACAAATCTGAAGAAGTGATGAGAACTTTGTACAGCCATCCTGTTTATAAGAAACATCTGCAAAAAAGAAATAACAAACAAATCATTATGCTTGGTTTCTCAGACGGAACCAAAGATGGTGGTTACTTGAAAGCGAATTGGCAAATCTATACTTCGAAAGAGAAGCTAACTAAAATCTCTGAGGAAAACGGAGTGAAAGTCGTTTTCTTTGATGGTAGAGGTGGACCACCCGCAAGAGGTGGTGGAAAAACTCACGATTTCTACGCTTCGCAAGGGAAAACAATTGCCAACAACCAAATTGAGTTAACGATACAAGGGCAAACTATTACAAGTGTGTTCGGAAATAAAGATCAGGCGAAGTTCAACTTTGAGCAGTTGTTGACGGCTGGGATTGAGAATGATGTTTTTAAAAGTGTGAAAAAAGATTTGAATGATGAGGAAAGAAAGTTAATTTCAGAATTAGCAGACATCAGTTATGGTAAATATTCTGATTTAAAAGCGCATCCAATGTTTGTTCCTTATTTGCAAGAGATGAGTACTTTGGAATATTATGGACGAACAAATATCGGAAGCCGACCAAGTAAAAGAGGAGCAGGTTCTGAACTGAAGTTTGAAGATCTAAGAGCAATCCCTTTTGTTGGATCTTGGGCACAGTTGAGACAAAATGTTCCTGGCTTCTTTGGGTTTGGTTCAGCTTTGAAGGCTTTGAAAGATGCAGGAAGATTTGACGAAATCAAAGAACTATATAAAGGTTCGGACTTCTTCAAAACGCTTGTTCTGAACTCGATGATGAGTATGAATAAGACTTATTTCCCATTGACTTATTATATGAGAAATAATGAAAAATTTGGTGAGTTCTGGAATATCCTGTTTGCTGAATTCTCTTTGTCTAAAGAAATGATGTTGGAACTAACCGGCTATAATATCCTGATGCAGGAAGAACCTATCAACAGAAAATCTATCAGAATTAGAGAAAAGATTGTGCTTCCGTTGTTGAGCATCCAGCAATATGCTTTGATTAAAATCCAAAAAGGAGAAGGTGATCGTGAGGCTTATGAAAAGCTTGTTATGCGTTCATTGTTTGGCAATATCAACGCAAGTAGAAATTCTGCATAGATTTCCTTAAATAGATATCAAAAAAACCTCATTTATTGCAAATGAGGTTTTTATATTTATAAGCGAAATAATACCAGTTGGTATTAAACTTTCAGGATTTCTGCTTCTTTCACTTTCAGATGTTCGTCAGCTTTTTTCACATAAGCATCGGTAAGTTCCTGTATGTCTTTTTCCACACCTTTTATAAGATCCTCTGCAATTCCATCTAGTTTTTTCAATTCTTTATTTCCTTCTTGCCTTGCATTTCGGATTACCACTTTTGTTTGCTCCGTTTCCGCTTTTGCTTGTTTTGCGAGGTCACGTCTTCTTTCTTCGGTAAGAGGCGGAACATTCAAAATAATCACATCGCCATTATTTGAAGGTGCAAAACCCAAATTAGAATTGATAATCGCTTTTTCAATGGGTCCAATTGCGGATCTGTCCCACGGTTGGATAGAAATAGTCATAGCATCTGGCACAGACACATTGGCTACCTGATTAATTGGTGTCATTGCACCATAATATTCTACCATGACGTCCTGAACCATTGACGTTGATGCCCTTCCTGCTCTGATTTTCTGAAAAGCGTGATCCAAATGCTTGATTGCAGCATCCATCTCTTGCTTTACCGATGCTACAATGAGTTCTAATTCTTCCATTGTATATTTAAAATTTGATAATTGACACATATTTTATTTCCAAAATATAATTTATAAACGATAAATGAATTGATGTTTAAATCATTTAACACTTATCAATTATAATTTACATATTTACCAGGGTTCCAACGTTTTCACCGTCTATCAATCGCTCCAGATTACCCTCTTTGTTCATATCAAAAACAATAATTGGCAGTTTGTTTTCGTGGCTAAGCGTAAAAGCAGTCATATCCATCACCTTCAGGTTTTTTTCAAAAACCTCGTCGAAAGATAGACTGTTGAATTTTACCGCATCTGCATTTTTTTCCGGATCACTATCATAGATTCCGTCCACTCTTGTTCCTTTCAGGATTACATCCGCATCTATTTCAATTGCTCTTAGAGTTGCAGCAGTATCCGTTGTAAAATAAGGATTTCCGGTTCCAGCTCCAAAAATTACTACTCTTCCTTTTTCCAAATGTCGAACAGCTTTTCTTTTTATGAAAGGTTCAGCTACTTTGTCCATTTCTATTGCAGACTGAAGTCTGGTCATAATCCCTGCATCTTCCAAAGCGCCTTGGAGCGCCATTCCGTTGATAACTGTTGCCAGCATTCCCATATAGTCGCCCTGCACTCTGTCCATTCCCGTGGCAGCGCCAGCTAATCCTCTGAAAATATTTCCACCACCAATTACGATGGCCACCTCACAGCCTTTTTCTACTACTTTTTTAATTTCGGTAGCATATTCTTTCAGCCTATCGTTGTCGATGCCGTATTGTCGGTTTCCCATCAATGCTTCACCACTCAATTTCAAAAGGATTCTTTTATATTTCATCTTTAGATTATTATATTTTTTTCGATTTTAACTGTGCAAATATAATGAAAGCAAAAGAATTACGTTCATTAAAAAGATAGTGTTATAAAAATTTTGATAAGCTACAAAATAGATTATTTTTGCAGATTCAAGACATAATGTTGAATAAGTTTTACAAGCTTTTTTTTCTTTCCTTTTTTCATGTGGTTTTTTCTCAGACAGGAACCACGGTTTACCAATTTCTTAATATTCCGATGTCACCCAGGCAGGCTGTATTGGGAGATGCTGTTTCTGTGCGTGATTCTGATGTCAATTTCACAAATGCAAATCCTGCACTTATGAACCTGGAAATGGATAAAATGTTATCCGTGAACTACTCCAGTTTTCTGGCAGGGACCAAAATAGGAAGCATTAGCTATGTAAGAGATTTGGCAAACGGTCATCTTATATCTTTTAATGCTAAATATATGGACTATGGAAGCATGCCAAGAACGGATGAAAATTCAATCATAACCGGTGATTTTTCAGCGATGGATGCTTCTGCAGGTGTTGGGTATGCTTATCAGTTTGAAGATGATTGGACTATTGGTGCCAACGTTAATTATGTCACGTCAAAAATTGATACCTACACTTCTTCTGCCATCACTGCAACTGCTGGTGTTACTTATTATTTTGATAAAACAAACGAAACGCTAGCATTGGTTTTTAGGAACTTTGGTTATCAGATAAAACCATATAATGGTGTTAGGGAAAAACTGCCTTTCCGTGTAGATCTTGGTTATACTAAAATTCTGGATCAGTTTCCTGCAGCTATTACTATCACTGCACATGATCTTCAGCAATTCAATATTTCTTCAGAAACAGATATCAACGGTCAGCCAGTAAAATTCGGGAGAAAAGCTTTAGATCATTTGTCACTTGGAGCAGAATTATTTCCTGGTCAGGCTTTTAACATCAGATTTGGCTATAATGTCAAAAGAGGAGGAGAGCTTGCGGTTTTGGATCAAAGGAATTTCACTGGTTTATCTGCTGGATTCAGTTTAAAAATTTCTTCCTTCCGATTTGATTATTCGCACATGCGATACCATAATTCTTCTAATGTCAATATGCTTGGACTAACAGTAGATCTTATTCAACTAGGAGGAAACAGAAGATAAGCGTTCATATTTTAAGCTATATTTAATTTTTATTTTTTTGTCATACTTATTACATTTGCACTATGACAAAAAAACCGGTAATCGCCATAGACGGATTTTCTTCCACAGGAAAAAGTTCTATTTCTAAAATTATTGCAAAAAAGCTTGGTCTCATTCATATGGATACAGGCGCACTTTACAGAGGTATAACGTTTTATGCCCTACAAAACTGCTTAAACCCGGATAAAACTATTGATATTTCGAAACTAATTTCGTCACTTATTGATATGAAACTCGAGTTTCAGTATATTGACGGAGAACTACAATTGTTTCTTAATGGAAAAAATATTGATAAAGAAATCAGGTTTCCACAGGTTTCTGATTATGTAAGTCAGGTGGCAAAGGAAGCAGATGTTCGGAATTTTCTATTGAAAACGCAGCGTAACATTGCTAGTAAAGGAGGAATTATTATGGATGGGCGTGATATCGGAACTGTTGTGCTTCCAGATGCGGATTATAAATTTTTTATGACAGCAAGCCAGGATGAGCGTACCAGAAGACGTTTTCTTGAGCTACAAGCGGCGGGTGAG
>DLND01000093.1:4948-7285 GCA_002476905.1 Flavobacteriales bacterium UBA7519 | reverse complement strand
AGCTTATGCAAAATTCATCGCTGAATTGACGAAAGGCGAATTCGTTTGCATCAATGTCAAAGACCAAGAAATGCAGGCTTTTGCAATGGAACATATTTCCGAAGCTGGAGCAGATATTTCTAAAGTGGAGTTTTATTTCAATGAAACCAATGATGCTTGGTGCAGAGACCACGGACCAGCATTTTTAGTGAATAAAAACGGAGAAGAACCAAAGAAAATTATTATAGATTGGGGTTTCAATGCGTGGGGAGGAAAATATCCGCCATTCGAATTGGATGATGTAATTCCAACTAAGATTGCCGAAGAAAAAGGTTTGCCTGTTCTTTATCCTGGAATAATTATGGAAGGTGGTTCTGTTGAATTCAACGGTGCTGGAACGGTTTTGACTTCCAAATCTTGTTTGCTTAATGAAAACAGAAATCCACATCTTTCTCAAGAACAAGTGGAAGAATTTCTGAAAAAATATTATGGACAAAAGCAAGTTCTTTGGGTTGATGACGGAATCGTTGGTGACGATACAGACGGTCACGTGGATGATACCATTAGATTCGTCAATGAAAATACAGTTCTGACAGTGATCGAAGATAATCCTGAAGATGATAATTACGAAATTCTTCAAACCAATCTTCGCCAACTTGAAGAAATGACTTTGTTGAATGGAGAAAAACTGAATATCATCAAACTTCCAATGCCAGACCCAGTTTACTGTGATGGACAAAGATTGCCAGCTTCTTATGCTAATTTTTACATCGCCAACAAGTCCGTTATTGTACCGACTTACAGATGTGATAAAGATGAATTGGCTTTAGAAATTATTCAAAAATGTTTTCCTGATAGGGAAGTTGTGGGAATAGATTCTACCGATATTATTTGGGGATTGGGAAGTTTCCATTGTCTAAGTCAACAAGAACCTCTGGTTTAAAAATATAATCCGCATAAAAGCGGATTTTTTTAATATTAATTTCAAAAAATGAGCGAAACTCTCACAACTGATTCGGTCAAAAAAATTCTGCCGTTTATATTGGCCACAGCCATATTTATGCAGATGTTGGATTCTACAATTCTCAACACATCTTTGCCATCAATTGCCAAAGAATTGGGAGAATCTCCGCTTAATATGCAAAATGCCATCATCAGTTATGTATTGACTTTAGCTTTGTTTATGCCTGTTAGCGGATTTTTGGCGGACAAATTCGGAACTAAGAAAGTTTTTATTTTCTCATTAATATTCTTTTCGCTTGGTTCTTTGCTTTGTTCGATGGCTCATAATCTCACAGAGTTGGTTATTGCAAGAGTTGTTCAAGGTGTTGGAGGAAGTTTGATGACACCGGTTGGAAAACTCGCATTGATTAAAGCATTTGACAAAAACGAATTGCTCAAAGCAATGAATTACGCCATTATTCCAGCCTTGATTGGTCCGGTTTTAGGACCTTTGGTTGGTGGTTATATTGTCGATTATTTGTCGTGGCATTGGATTTTTCTGATTAATTTACCAATCGGAATTCTAGGAATAGTTTTGAGTATCAAATATATGCCGAATTACAAATCTCCAATCATCGACTTCGATTTGAAAGGCTTTCTCATTTTCGCAATGGCTTCGTTATCACTTTCTATTTCGTTGGAATTATTTGGAAATGCGAAGAATATTACGCCAGTTTTGTTGGTGTTTTTGTTGGGATTCTTGATGTTGTTTTTTTATTATAAACACGCCAAAAAAGATAATAATCCAATATTTCCGCTCAATCTTTTTCAGGTTCGTACGTTTAGAGTTGGGATTTTGGGGAATTTAGCGACAAGATTAGGAATCAGTTCTATTCCGCTTTTGGTTCCATTAATGATTCAGATTGCTTATGGACAATCGGCTTTTACGTCTGGTTGGATTGTTGCACCAATGGCACTCACTTCGATGTTTGGGAAGTCTGCGGTTATCAAGATTTTGGATAGATTTGGTTATCGTTCTACGTTGATGGTCAATACATTTATCATTGGTTTTCTCATTTGTTGTCTGGCGATTCCGAGTATTCATAGCTCAATTTATTGGTACGTTCCGCTTTTGTTGTTGCTTGGATTTTTCAACTCGATACAATTCACGTCAATGAATACGATTTCCATTGCCGACCTCAGAACTTATCAGACGAGTAGTGGTAATTCGTTGGTTTCTGTTAATCAGCAATTTGCGATTGGATTTGGAGTTGCGTTTGGATTAATTATTCTAAAGATTTTTGAAGGCGATACCAAGTTTATTCATAACGAGATTCATAATGCTTTCCGTTATACATTTTTGATTGTTGGTTTTCTAACAATTCTGTCAGGCTTAGTTTTCCGAAGACTGAATTC
>DLND01000093.1:1970-4848 GCA_002476905.1 Flavobacteriales bacterium UBA7519 | reverse complement strand
AAAAAAAAAAAAAAATTATAAAAAAATCTTATAAAGAGCAAAATAGTTAAGGTCATTATCCTTATTTAAACATTTGATAAACTTAAGGAAATTTAAAACTTTTGTGACTTTTGTGGTTTTCAAAACAGATTTAAACAGTTAAGATTTTGTTTAATAACCTTAATAAAATCAATTTTTTGATTTCTTAAATTCTTTTAGACTAAAATAGCTTAACTTCTTTTATTTAAAATTAAGAAACTAAATTTTATCTTAGAGCTTGTTTAAATTTGTATCAGAAATGATTTTATAGCCACATAGTTTTTGTAAAAATAAGAGAAAAAAAAAGTAAATATTATACTTCTTTTTTTTCTTTTTGCACTTAATCTTGAGGTTTTCTATGCGACTATGTGGTTTTAATTAATTTTTAAACAAGCTCTTAATTAAATTTTTAGTAATCGTATGGATTTTTCAAAATTAATTTCTTCTGATATTCAAAACTATATCAATCAAAATCTCAATTCTGATTTAACTAAATTATTATTGAAAAAATCGCCATTCCCTGATGTTTCGATGCAAGAAATCGTACAACAAATCAAAGGCAGAAAAACAGCCGAAAAGAAGTTTCCATTCCTCACAAAAGAAGGAATTATTTTTCCTCCAAATCTCAATCTGGAACAAGCTTCATCCCAATCAACCGCAGAATATAAAGCTCAAAATCTTACAGGAAAATCTTTCCTCGATTTAACTTGCGGATTCGGGATTGATGCTTATTTTTTATCCAAAAATTTTGATGAAGTTACTTTAATAGAACAAAATCCAGAATTGATTTCAATCGTCGAAAATAACTGGAAAACCTTAGATAGAAAAGCGAATTTCATTAATGAAAATCTTGAACAATTCTTAGAAAGTCTCCGAGAATCTCAGACTGATAATGGAAAAGGTTTCGATATCGTTTATCTTGACCCAGCAAGAAGAGACCAGCAAAACAAAAAGAAGTTCCTGCTTGAAGACCTTTCTCCAAATCTATTAGAAATAGAAGATAAATTGCATTCAATTTCGGATAAAATTATTGTGAAATTGTCGCCGTTGATTGATATTTCATATTTGATTTCAGAATTAAAAAATATTAGTGAAATTCAAATTATTGCAGTTAGAAATGAAGTCAAAGAATTAGTTTTAATTATTGAAAATAATCTATCAACCGGCAACCAACAACCAACAACTATTAAATGTGTAAATCTTGAATCTAATGAACCTGAGTTTTTATTCAATTTCAATGATGAAAAATCAGCAAAGTCAGAATTCTCAGAAAGTTTGAAATTCCTTTATATTCCAAACAATTCGATATTGAAAGCAGGTGCATTTAACATCATTTCAGAAAAATTCGGATTGAAAAAACTTCATCCAAATACTCATTTTTATACTTCAGAAAACAAAATTGAAAATTTCCCTGGCAGAGTTTTAGAAATAGAAAAAATCGAGGCAAAAGATTTGAAAAAAGGAGAGAAGTATAATTTAGTTTCTAAAAATTATCCTTTAAAACCAGAAGAAATCAAGAAAAAATATAAACTGAATGACGGCGGAAATCATTACCTGGTTTTCACGCAATCGATTAATGGAAAAGAAATCCTGAGAAGCCATTAATTTAATTTATTGATTAACAAAGCTTTAATTAGATGTTAATTATTTAGCCATATTTTTAAAAATAATTGAATCTACGTTCATCTTCACATAAAAATTCACTACATTTGCACGCGTAAAAAATGGATATGCAAAACATTAGAAATATAGCGATTATCGCACACGTTGACCACGGAAAAACGACGTTGGTTGATAAGATTATTCACGCAACAAACATCTTCAGAGAGAATCAGGAGAGTGGTGAGTTGATTATGGATAACAACGATCTGGAAAGAGAAAGAGGAATTACGATTCTTTCAAAAAACATCTCAGTAAATTACAAAGACACAAAAATCAACGTCATCGATACACCTGGTCACGCCGATTTTGGTGGTGAAGTAGAAAGAGTTTTGAAAATGGCTGATGGCGTAATCTTATTGGTAGATGCGTTCGAAGGACCAATGCCACAAACAAGATTCGTACTTCAAAAAGCTTTGGAACTTGGTCTTAGACCTTTGGTTGTAATTAACAAAGTTGATAAGCCAAACTGTCGTCCAGACGAAGTTCACGACCAAGTTTTCGATTTGTTCTTCAACTTGGATGCTACTGAAGAGCAGTTGGATTTTCCAACTTTCTATGGTTCATCTAAGCAAGGTTGGTTCAACACTTCATTAGAAGAAACTGATAATATTTTCCCATTATTAGACGGGATTTTACAATACGTTCCAGAACCAAAAGTAACTGAAGGTAACTTGCAAATGCAGATTACTTCATTAGATTTCTCTTCTTTCCTAGGAAGAATTGCAATCGGTAAAGTTACGAGAGGTGAGGTTAAAGAATCTCAATGGATTGGTCTTGCTCAGGCAGACGGAAAAATTGTGAAAGGAAAAGTAAAAGAACTTTACGTTTTCGAAGGTCTTGGAAAGAAAAAAGTAACTGAAGTACAAGCTGGAGATATCTGTGCTGTTGTAGGTTTCGATGCGTTCCAGATTGGAGATTCTTTTGTTGATTTAGAAAATCCTGAGCCATTGGAAAGAACTGCGATTGATGAGCCAACGTTGAATATGACATTCTCTATCAACAATTCGCCTTTCTTTGGTAAAGATGGTAAATATGTTACTTCAAACCACCTTAAAGAAAGATTAACTAAGGAATTAGAGAAAAACTTGGCATTAAGAGTTCAACAAACTGACGATGCGAACACTTTCCTAGTTTTTGGTAGAGGTATTCTTCACTTATCCGTTTTGATTGAAACGATGAGAAGAGAAGGTTACGAAAT
>DLND01000093.1:0-1912 GCA_002476905.1 Flavobacteriales bacterium UBA7519 | reverse complement strand
TCAGCCACAAGTTATCTTGAGAGAAGACGAAAATGGTCAAAAATTAGAGCCTTATGAGTCTTTGGTTGTTGATGTTCCAGAAGAATTTGCATCTAGAGTTATCGATTTGGCAACTCAGAGAAAAGGTGACCTTCACATTATGGAAACTAAAGGTGAAATGCAGCACATGGAATTTGAGATTCCTTCCAGAGGTCTAATCGGATTACGTTCTCAAATGTTGACTGCAACTGCTGGTGAAGCTATTATGGCGCACCGTTTCACAGAATATAAGCCTTTCAAAGGTGCAATTCCTGGAAGAAACAATGGTGTATTAGTAAGTAAAGGAACTGGTCCAGCTACAGAATATTCTATCAATAAACTTCAAGATAGAGGTAAGTTCTTCGTTGATCCAGGTGAGGAAATCTACACAGGTATGATTATCGGTGAGCAAAATAAGCCAGGAGATTTGGTTGTAAATATTGTAGAAGCTAAACAGTTGAACAATATGCGTGCAGCCGGAAAAGATAAAGATACTGGTGTTGCACCAAAAATCTTGTTCTCTCTGGAAGAATGTATGGAATATATCCAAGCTGATGAAGCTATCGAGGTTACACCGAACTTCATCCGTATGAGAAAGAAAATCCTTTCTGAAGAAGATAGAAAAAGATTGGAAAGACAAGCTAAAGCTTAATCTTAATAAATTTAAAAGCCTTCAATTTTTGAAGGCTTTTTCGTTGACAGAAAATTGATTAACTTAGCTAAGTAAATTCATAAAAGATGACAATAACTAAAGAAAAATTGAAGAAACATATTGATGATTTTCCAGATGAAATCACTATTGAGGAAGTTATTGAGAAACTGATTTTCATTGAAAAATTAGAAGAAAGATTGCAGGAATCTGACAAAAATGAAACAATAGATGAAGACCAACTCAAAAATGAGATTCAGCAATGGTTCGCATTAAATGGTTAAAATCTGCAAAATTAGATTTGAAAGATATTTATGATTATATCTCGCACGATTCTATGAGATACGCTCAATTGCAAATTGTAAAAATTCAAACCAAAACAGAAATTATAAAATCAAATATTTTCATTGGAAAAATTGTAAGAGAAACCAATGATGCAAATATTAGAGAAATAACGGAAGGAAATTACAGAATCATTTATAGGATAATTTCTGAAAATGAAATTCATATTTTAATGATTCATCACGGAGCTAGAGATTTATTAAGGAGAATTTAAATTCTCTTTTTTTATTAAAAAACACTATGAAACAATTTACCATAAAAATCACCTGTAAAGACGAAAAAGGTCTGGTTTACAGAATTTCCGAAATTCTTTTGGAGAATGGACTTAATATTATCAAGAATGATGAATTCGTGGATAATGAAAAAGCTTTGTTCTTTATGAGAACCGAAGTTTCCGGAATTGCTGAACCTGAAAAAGTGATTGAACAACTCAAAAAACAATTAGGTGATTGCTCAATAGAATTAAGTCAAAATGAATACAAAAAAGTGGTGGTTTTAGTAACTAAAGAACATCATTGTTTGGCAGATTTGCTAATTAGAAATCAATTCAAAGACCTTAATTTTAATATTCTTGCTGTTGTTGGGAATTATGAAAAACTGAGAGAATTGACAGAGAAATTTAATATTCCTTTTATTCATATTCCTGCAGAAAATATTACGAGAGAAGAACACGAAGAAAAAATCAAAATTGCTCTTCAAGATTACAACTACGATTATCTTGTTCTCGCGAAGTTTATGAGAATTCTTTCTCCGGATTTTGTGAAAGATTTTGAAGGTAAAATCATCAATATTCATCATTCATTTCTACCGGCTTTTATTGGTGCAAATCCCTATAAACAGGCTTTTGAAAGAGGTGTGAAAATCATCGGAGCTACTGCACATTTTGTAACGAATGATTTGGAT
>DLND01000165.1 GCA_002476905.1 Flavobacteriales bacterium UBA7519 | reverse complement strand
ATCTCTATTGGGGTTCTAGCAACGAGTGGCCCCTGTTAGGAACCGAAGTTAAAACTAAAACAATGCAGTCCGAAGGTTTCGTAAAACCGATTCTAAGGTTAAAACCTGAAGACCACGGTTGGGAAAGATTTGGAGAATATAATGACAATGTTTTTCTTCAACCCTTTGTAGAAGGTGCTTGGGTTACTAAATATAAGGACAAATATTATATGCAATATGGTGCGCCAGCAACAGAGTTCAGTGGTTATTCTGATGGTGTTTATGTTTCCAAAAATCCTTTAGAAGGTTTCGAATATCAGCAACATAATCCGTTTTCTTATAAACCCGGAGGTTTTGCAAGAGGAGCTGGTCACGGTGCAACTTTCGAAGATAAATTCGGGAATTGGTGGCACGTTTCCACGATTTTCATTTCGACAAAAAATAATTTCGAAAGACGATTGGGAATCTGGCCAACTGGATTTGACAAGGATGATGTAATGTACACCAACACCGCTTATGGCGATTACCCTACTCTTCTTCCGCAATATGCTCAAGGAAAAGATTTCTCAAAAGGCTTATTTCCTGGTTGGATGTTATTGAATTATAATAAACCGGTTCAGGTATCATCAACTTTAGGCGGTTATCAACCGAATCTTGCCGTGGATGAAGACATCAAAACTTATTGGTCTGCAAAAACCGGAAACGCAGGAGAATGGTTTCAGACAGATTTGGGAGAAGTTTCTACAATCAATGCGATTCAAATTAATTATGCCGACCAAGATGTTGAGTTTATGGGGAAAACGCTCGGCAAAATGCATCAATATAAAATTTATGGTTCTAACGATGGCAAAAATTGGAAAGTGATTGTTGACAAATCAAAAAACCAAACCGATGTTCCGCACGATTATGTAGAATTGGAAACATCTGCAAAAGTAAGATTCCTGAAAATGGAAAATCTGAAAATGCCAACAGGAAAATTCGCTTTAAGTGGTTTTAGAGTTTTTGGAAAAGGAGCTGGAACAAAACCAGCTAAAGTTCAAAACTTCGTTCCGTTACGGGCTGACCCGAAAAAATATGGCGAGAGAAGAAGTATTTGGTTCAAATGGCAACAAAATTCTGACGCTGACGGTTATGTCATCTATTGGGGAAAATCGCCGGATAAATTATATGGAAGCATTATGGTTTATGGCAAGAATGAATATTTCTTCACAGGAGCAGACAGAACAGATGCGTATTATTTTCAAATTGAAGCATTTAACGCCAATGGAATCTCTGAAAGAACAGAGGTTGTAAAATCAGAATAAATTTTAAAGTTTTTCAAACAAAAATTCAAGCTTTCGGAGTCAATCTTCGAAAGCTTTTTTATTTTTTATGATTATTATTTCGAAATATTAAATTTTCATTAATTCAATGATTTTAAAAATTAGATTAATATTCATTAACAAACTTAAATTTTAAAAGAAAAACACTCAACAATTTCTAATTAATTGAAATAATTTTATAAATTTATAACAGTAAAAGAATTTTAAAAGCAAATGGAGTTTTTTCTGACATCAGAAGATAATGATGACCGACCGATTTTTATTACCGGTAATTTCAACAAGTGGAATCCGAAAGATTCAAAGTTTGAGTTGGAAAAATTGGATGAGAATAATTATTACATCAATATTTCTGACGAACTTTTAAATGATGAAATAGAATATAAGTTCACAAAAGGTGGTTGGGAAAATGTCGAGATTGACAGATATGACAACATTACACCGAATAGAAAAACAAAAAAAGAGAAAAAGAAAACGCAAGACACGGTCGAAAAATGGAGACTGAATTGGGGACCTTTCAAAAAAGAATTTTTCCCAATTACGGAATTGGTGGATGAAGAATTCTATATTCCCCAGTTGGACAGAACAAGAAAAGTTTGGGCACTTTTGCCTTATGACTATTACCATTCGGACAAAAGTTATCCGGTTTTGTATTTGCAGGATGCACAGAATTTATTCAATGACGGTTCCGAATTTGGAAATTGGGAAATTGATAAAAAATTGGCTCTTCTTGCAGAATATGGACGAGGCGATTTGATTGTCATTGCGGTAGAACACGGTAACGATGACCGAATCAAAGAATATATTTTTGATAACGAAGAGGTGACGAAAAATGCTGAAGGCAAAAAATATTTGAGGTTCATTACCGATACTTTGAAACCTTGGATTGATAAAAATTATCGAACAAAAAAAGACAGAGAAAACACAGGAATTGGTGGAAGCTCTTTGGGCGGTTTGATTAGCATTTATGGTGGATTTCTTTATCCCGAAGTTTATTCCAAATTGTTGATTTTTTCGCCGTCGCTTTGGGTTGAACCGGAAAATGATTTTCCGATGATTACATTCAGTAATCCGTACAAACTGAAAGTCTATTTGTACGGCGGAAGATTGGAAGGTTCAAGAATGGTCGGAAGAATCAGATTATTTGAAAAAGCTTTGAAAAAATTGACCGCTCAGAAATCTTTCGATTTTGAAGTCAGAACCAACATCAACGACCAAGGAACGCATCAGGAATTTTTCTGGTCGCAGGAATTTCCAAGAGCTGTAGAATGGCTTTACATAGACAGTTTGGAAAGTCCCGTGAAAGCCAAAGATGAATTAGAAGACAATTTAAATAAATAGCGTCGGGCTTTAGCCCGATGAAAAATTAAAGATTGTATTTGGCTTTAGCCAAAATTTAAAAAGTTTATGATTAAAATTTATAGTAAAAAAGAAAAAACAACCCAAAAAATATACCTGTTCAGCGAAGACGATTGGGAACAGGAAAAAAACTCGTATCCGAACGTTGAATTATTCTTCAATGGAAAAAAAAATGACATTTTCATTAAAACTCACTCGGATAAGTTCGATTTTTTCATTGGAATTGGGAAAGATTCAAAAGGATACGAAATCCAAGCTATTGCAAACAAATTTGCTAATGATTATAAAAAAAGTTTGCAAGCAGTTCCAACTTCGGTTCATTCAAAATTAGGATTGGATTTGACAGAAGAATTATTAAAAGGCTTATTTTTAGGAACCTATCTCTATCCATTTGAAAAATCACATCCGTTTTGGCAGGAGAATTTTGAACTTCATTTTGAAAATATTTCTGAAGAAGAGGGAAAAAATTTAGCCTTAAAAACAGAAGCACTTTGCAACGGACAATTTGCCGGAATGGAATGGCTGAACAAACCTGCCAATCAAAAAAAAGTAAACCAAATCTCAGATTTTCTAAAATCGACTGCGGAAAAATATGATTTGAAATATAAAGCATTCAACAGAGAAGAATCGACAAAAGAAGGTTTGGGAGCATTTGTCGCAGTTAATCAAGGGAGTTCGCAAGAAGCCGCGTTTACCATTTTGGAATACAATTGTGGAAAAGCAGATGCAAAAACTTTCGGGTTAGTCGGAAAATGCGTTTTGTTCGACACTGGTGGGATTTCCATCAAACCATCTGACAATATGCATTACATGAAAAGTGATATGGGCGGAGCAAGTGCAGTTATTGGAGCTTTGATTACAGCTTCGGAACTGAAACTTCCTGTAAACATCATCGCCATACTTCCGATTACGGATAATGTCGTTTCGGAACGTGCGTACTTGCCGAGCGATGTTGTGACGGCTTACAATGGAAAAACCATTGAAGTTCTAAACACGGATGCTGAAGGCAGAATGACTTTAGCTGACGGACTTTCTTATTTGTCAAAAAATTACAAAACTGATGTTTTGATTGATTTGGCAACGCTCACAGGAAGTTCGGTTAGGATGTTTGGTTACACTTGTGGCGCTTATTTTTCTAACAATGATGAGTTGAAAAAGAAACTGGAAAAATCGGCCGATAAAACCAATCAGCGACTTTGGAATCTTCCACTTTGGGATATTTGGAAAGATGATTTTACTTCGGATGTTGCAGATTTTAAGAACATTTCGATGAAACCTTTTGGAGACTGTATTATTGCTGGAAAATTTTTGGAACAATTCATTGAAGGTCACGAAAATTGGGCGCATCTGGATATTGCAGGCGTAGCATTTGGGAATGTTGGTTATGCTAAAGATAAAGCAGCGACAGGCTATGGCGTTCAGCTTTTACTAGACTTTATAGAAAATTATAATTAAATCATCGGACATCAGCCATCTGACCACCAACAAAAATATGAATATGGAAAAAACGATTGTTTGCATCTCTTGTTATTACAAAGGTTATGATTTTATGGACGAGTGCAAAAAACTCGGCAACAAAGTCATTTTGATTACGTCAGAAAACATGAAAGAAAAGAATTGGCCTTGGCACGCTATAGACGAGATTTATTATATGCCAGAGCTTGAACCTTCGGTTTGGAATCTTGACCATTTGGTTCAGGGATTTGCTTATCTGATGAAAAACCACCAGATCGATGCGGTAATTGCTTTGGATGATTATGATGTAGAAAAAGCGGCAATGATTCGTGAAACCTATCGTATTCCTGGGATGGGACAAACGACACATCGTTATTTTCGAGATAAACTGGCTATGCGCCAACAAGCCAAAGACAACGGGATTTCTGTTCCAGAATTTTCTTCCATTTTCAATGATGCAAAACTTCATCAATTCACGCAAGATGTTCCCGGACCTTGGGTGCTGAAACCCCGTTCTGAAGCTTCAGCAAGTGGAATCAAGAAAATTAATTCGGTTGATGAACTTTGGTCGGCTGTGGAAAATCTTGGGGATGAACGTTACAAATTTCTTTTAGAAGCTTTTAAACCCGGCGATGTCTATCACGTAGATTGTTTGGTTTATAATAAGGAAATTGTATTTTCCTGTTTTTCAAAATATCTATCTCCACCGATGAAAGTTTCTCACGAAGGTGGCGTTTTCCGTACCAAAACATTGGATAAAAATTCTGAAGAAGCCAAAGGTTTGGAACAAATCAACAGAGAAGTTCTGACAAAATTCGGAATCAAAAATGGAGCAACTCATAGTGAATACATCAGAGGAACAGATGGACAATATTATTTCCTCGAAACATCTTCCAGAGTTGGCGGCGCACACATTCCTGATATGGTAGAAGCAGCAACCGGCGTCAATATCTGGAGAGAATGGGCAAGATTGGAAAATGCCTTGTTAGAAGGAACTAAATATTCGGTTGAAGAAACGCAGAAATTATATTCTGGATTGATTGTGGCATTAGCAAAAGACAAACATCCCAATATTGACAATTTGAAAAGCGATGAAGCGGTAAAATTCCTACCCATCGATTATCATATCGGAATTGTTTATAAATCCAACAATCCCGAAAGAATTCAGCAAAAATTAGATGAAGCGGCAACCTATGTCACAGAACAGATTCTGAATATCATTCCGCCAAAAGACAAACCAAGCAGCTAATGCTTAATTATGAATGATAAATTATCAATTTCTGAATTTCACAATCTTTTAATTTTAAAATAACAATGCCTCAAATAACACATACAGATTATTATTCACATATTCTTGGAATGAGCCTTCAGGTGGAAGTTACAGGACATTTCGGCTATCCGATTATTATGTTTCCGACTTCTCAGGGTTCTTATACTCAGAATACCGATTTTCATTTGAACGGAAGTATTTCACATTTCACAGACAATGGAATTTTGAAATTATTCAATGTTCAGACGATTGATAAATTCAGTTTTTATGACAAAGGAATTTCACCTTATGAAAGAATCAGAAATTACGAAATGTATGTTCAGTTTTTGGTTCAGGAGTTCATTCCTTATATCCAAAGAACGCATAACACACATCGCGTAGCTGTTGCAGGCGCAAGTTTTGGTGGTTATCACGCTGCAAATATTGCGTTTAGATTTCCAGATTTGGTTTCGCATCTTTTCTGTCTGTCTGGTGCTTTTAACATCCGGAATTTTATGGACGGCTATCAGGATCAGCTGATTTATTTCAATTGTCCGGATGAATTCGTGAAGAATGATGAAGCCTGGAAATATAAGCATATGCATATTGTTCTCAGTACATCTGACCGTGACATTTGTTTGGAACCAACGAGAAAAATGGCGGGCATCTTAACATCAAAAGGAATCAATCATTGGTATGATGAGCAAAAATGGATAGATCACGATTGGGAGCTTTGGAGAATGGTTTTCCCGAAATTTATTGGAAGATTTTTCGGGTAATCAAAAATTTAAATTAATAAAATAAACATACAAACTTCGGACTTCGGACATCCGTTTTCCGACCTTAAAAAAAACAAAATTATGGCAAAAAAAATTGGAATTTTATTCGGGATGGAAGACACGTTTCCGTGGGCTTTTATCGATAAAGTCAATGAACTCGGCAAAGGAGAATACATTGCAGAACCGGTTCTAATAGACAAACTAGAACAAGGTGCAGATTACGGTTACGCTGTGATTATTGACAGGATTTCGCAAGACGTTCCTTTCTACAGAGCTTATCTTAAAAATGCCGCGGTTAACGGAACTTACGTTATCAATAATCCATTCTGGTGGAGTGCAGATGAGAAGTTTTTCAACAACGCATTGATGTCAAAAATCGGAATTCCGTTGCCGAACACCGTTTTGTTACCTTCACACGAAAGACCAACTAATACTTCGGAAACATCGTTCAGAAACCTGAAATTCCCTCACGATTGGGAATACATTTTCGATTATATCGGATTTCCGGCTTATATGAAACCTCACGACGGTGGCGGTTGGAGAAATGTTTATAGAGTTGAAAGTCCGGAAGATATGTGGGCAAAACACGCTGAGACCGAGCAATTGGTAATGATGGTTCAGGAAGAGATTGTCTTCGAAGATTATTACAGAGTTTATTGTCTGGGCAGAAAATACGTTCACATTATGCCTTATGAACCAAGAAATCCGCATCATCTAAGGTATGCAACAACCCACAAAACCGAAGGAAAAGAACTCGAAAAACTGTTGAAAACCATTACGGATTATACGATTAAAATTAATGAAGCTTTGGGTTACGATTTCAACACAGTGGAATTTGCTGTAAGAGACGGAATCCCTTACGCCATTGATTTTTGTAATCCAGCGCCCGATGCTGACAGAAACTCTGTTGGCGAAGAAAATTTCCAATGGATTGTAGAACACGCTGCAAAATTAGCAATCGAAAAAGCCAAAGACTACAAGCCTGGAAAAATCAATATCGACTGGGGAACATTTGTGACCAATAAGCTTTAAAAATATTTTAAAAACACTTCGACTCCGCTCAGTGTGACATTGCTAATTTTTCCACAATGTCATCTGAAGTTCTCAAATACATCGAATATAGACTAACTACTAACTAACACAAGAAAAAAAATGCACAAATTCACAATAGGTGTAGAAGAAGAATACCAAATCATAGATGCGGAAAGCCGCGATTTGGTGTCTCACGTTTCCAAAATCATTGAAGGAGGAAAAGCCGTTCTAAGCGAAAACTTAAAACACGAGATGCACGAGTCTGTCGTAGAAATGGAAACAGGCATCTGTGGAAATATCCAACAGGCACGTCAGGAATTGACTGACCTCAGAAGACATCTCGTAAAAACGGCTCACGACCAAGGTTTGCGAGTTTCGGGCGGTGGAACGCATCCATTTTCGCATTGGAAGGACAATATCATTACTAAAGATGCACGTTATGACAAAATCGTAAGCGATATGGGCGATGTTGCAAGGTCGAATCTCATTTTCGGTTTACACGTTCACATCGGGATTCCAGATCGTGAAGAAGGAATTAGAATCCAAAATGTGATGCGCTATTTTTTACCGCACGTTTACGCATTGTCTACCAATTCGCCGTTTTGGGTTGGCAGATTAACAGGTTTCAAATCTTACAGACAAGAAGTTTTTGCTAAATTTCCAAGAACAGGATTACCAAGTTATTTCGGAAGTGTGGCGGAATTTGATGCGTATGTCAATCTGATGGTGAAAACTGGAACAATCGATAATGCAAAGAAAATCTGGTGGGATCTGAGAGTCCATCCGTTCTACCCTACGATTGAATTTAGAATTTGTGATATGCCGATGACTATAGATGAGACCGTTTGTCTGGCAGCAATTATGCAATCTTTGGTAGCAAAAATCTATAAAATGCACCAGCAAAATATTAGTTTTAGGAGTTACAGAAGACTTCTGCTGACAGAGAATAAATGGCGCGCTTCCAAAGACGGAATTGATGCTCATCTCATCGATTTTGGCAAAGAAATCTGCGTACCTTATAAAGACTTACTGGAAGAATTATTGGCTTTCATAGATGATGTTGTGGACGATTTGGGATGCAGAAAAGAAGTTGAGTTTGCGAGAGAAATTATCAAAATGGGAACCGGAGCAGACAGACAACTCAAAGTGTTCCACGAAAGTGGCGGTGATATGAAAAAAGTAGTGGATTATATGATTTATGAAACAGAGAAAGGGCTTTTTTAATTATTAATTTTATTCTGTAATTTAATAAATTAAAGAAATATTTTCAATTTTGTAAATTTGCAAAAAGAATTGGTTATGAACATTGAAACAACCAAATTGGAACTAATGAAACTTCTTTTAAATACTCAGAAAGAAAGTGTTCTTGAAAAAATAAAAGATATTTTTCAGAAAGAATCTTCTCAAGATTGGTGGGAAGAAATGAATGAAGAAGAACAGCAAGACATTGAAGTGGGACTGAAAGAAGCTCAAAACGATCGCGTAAAATCACATCAAGATGTGATGAAATTGTTTGATGAATGGAAATAAAAATCGTCTGGACCAATGGTGCTGAGAAAGGCCTTTCTAAAACAATTGAATATCTCAAATCAAATTGGACAAAAAAAGAAATTCTGCGATTAGAAGACAACATCAATCAATTCATTGAACGAATCAAATTACAGCCAAATCTATATCCTAAAACTGCAAGATTCAAACATCTGCATAAAGGAATGGTTGACGAAAATAACTATATCGTTTACAAAATAAGTCCGAAAAACAAACAAATTGTAATAATTAATTTCAGAGACGGTAAACAAAAATCAATTTATTAAAGACAATATGAATATGAGTAAAAATGATGTAAGAATTGCACTTTTGGATATGAATAATAATCATCCTAATCAAGGGATGAGAAATATAAAAGAGCTGTCGAAAGCGTTTCAGGAGCAATCAGAATACGTAGTTTCTGTGGATGTTTTTGATGTTCGTTATAAAAATGAAATGCCAAATATTGAAGATTTTGACATTTTCATCTCTTCCGGAGGGCCAGGAAATCCGCACCGTGAAGGTTACGAATGGGAACAGAAATTCGCTGATTTTTTGACGCAGGTTTGGGAACATAACAAAAACAATGAGCAGAAAAAATATCTGTTTCTGGTTTGTCATTCTTTCCAATTGGCAGTTATTCATTTCGGGATTGCAAATGTTTGCAAGAGAAAATCATATTCTTTCGGGGTGATGCCAATTCACAAATCGGAAGAAGGTGACAGTGAGTTTCTGTTCCAAAATCTGCCAGATCCTTTTTACGCAGTTGATTCCAGAGCGTATCAATGCATCGAACCTAATCAGGAAAAATTAGACGAATTGGGTATGAAAATCGTGGCTTTAGAAAAAATCCGCCCTACGGTTCATCTGGAAAGAGCAATGATGGCCGTTCGTTTTTCTGACGAGATTTTCGGAACTCAGTTTCATCCAGAAGCTGACCCAATTGGCTTCATCAAAAATCTGGAAGATGAGAAAAACAAAGAAGCGATGATTGAAACTTTCGGGATGGAGAAATACCTTGAAACCATTGACAGAATGGATGATGACGACAAAATTATATTGACCAGAGCCCAAATAATCCCAAGGTTTTTACAGCTGGCTTCTGAACAAATTACTAAAAACTTGGTATTTGGTTGATTATAACTAAAACCAAATACCTACAACCAAACACAAACTATGATTCCAAAATACAGAACTCAATTCAACGAAGAATTTTCTCCGGAAAAATATCAAAAAGTCAATGAATTAATAATAGAGAAATGCGGTCACGAAGCCGCGTTTCGACTTTCTGAGAGTCCAATTTTTCTTACCAAAGATTTTTGGCAAAAGCTGAATGATGCTTCCCAATCGATTATTTCGCAAATCAAGGAAATGTCTGTTGAAGAACTCAGCAAAGCTATTCCTGCGAATTGTAATGTTCCGAATGACACTAAAAAGCCACATTTTGTAGCAATTGATTTTGGAATTTGTCAAGATGAGCATGGCAATGTAATTCCGCAATTGATAGAATTGCAGGCTTTTCCGAGTTTGTTTGGATTTCAGAAGTTGTTTGAAGAAGTGATTACCAAAGTTTATCCTTTCTTGAATGAACTGAAAAACTCGCTCCCAAAAGATGAATACATCAAAAGATTGAAACAGGTCATCTTAGGAAATGAAAATCCTGAAAATGTGATTCTTTTGGAAATCTACCCAGAGAAACAAAAAACGTTTATTGACTTTGCTTTGACAGAACAATATCTTGGAATCAAAACGGTTTGTCTGACGAAAATCAAAAAAGAAGGGAAAAAGTTATTTTATGAAAATAATGGGAAACTAGTTCCAATCAACCGAATTTACAATCGTGTAATTTTTGATGAATTGGATAAAATCGAGGGTTTGGAAACGGAATTTGATTTCCGAGAAGACATTGATGTCGAATGGATTACGCATCCGAATTGGTTTTTCAAAATCTCAAAATACATTCTCCCAAAACTGAAACACGAGTTTGTTCCGAAAAGTTATTTCTTATCGGATTTTCCTAAAACTGAACCATTGGAAAACTTCGTTCTGAAGCCTCTTTTCTCATTCGCAGGAAGCGGCGTAAATCTGAATCCGACTCAGGAAATCATTAATAAAATTGAAGATAAACAAAATTATATCCTCCAAAGAAAAGTGACTTACGCACCACTTTTTGAAGACATCAATGGTGAATTTTCCAAAGCTGAAATCCGTTTGCTTTTTGCGTGGAATCCAGAAGAAGAAAATCCAGAATTACTCGTCAACCTTGTAAGAATGACGAAAGCTGCGATGGTGAATGTGGATTTTAATAAGAAAGATGCAATTTGGATTGGAAGTTCTATGGCGTTTTTTGGGCAATAAAAATCAAACCTAAATCAATTCCAATTCCTCAACTTTCAGCTCATCAAAATGATGAATGACTAAGTCTGCAGTTTCGTAATACTGATTTTTACTGTTTTCACTTTTGTAACCAACACAAAATATCTCTGCCGCATTTGCTGCCCGAATTCCGTTTGTGCTGTCTTCTATGATAATGCAATTGGATTTTTCATTTCCAGAAAGCCTTTGAGCTTCGATGAAAATAGCAGGATTTGGTTTTGATTCGGGGAAATCTTCACCACTTACGAGATGTGAAAAAAACGGAAATAAATTGAAACGCTTAAAAACCCGATGAATGGTAGATTTTGCAGCAGAAGAAGCTAATATCAATTGGAAATTGGCAGAATAAAGATTCTTAATCAATACTTCTACTCCATCTAACAACTTCAAAGCTGGGTCAGAATCGAATAAATCGTAAAATAGGGTTCTTTTTCTTTGGATTAAATCTTCAACATTGGTATCAATTCCGAAAATCTCTTTTATCATTTGATAGACATTTCTGGTAGATTTTCCTGTGAATCTTGAGAATAATTCTGCATCTACATTTATATTAAGTTCTTCAAAATGCTGATAGTAAGCTTTTTTATGAAGCGGTTCTGTATCTACAATCACGCCGTCCATATCAAAAATAACCGTGTTCTTCATCTTCTAAATTCTCTTGTCAATTTTCATTAATTCGGTGCAAAAATAGGGATTGAAAATTAAACTGAAAGATTTGGAAATTATTGAAATGTTAATTTGACAATTTTATCCTTCCCTGCTAAGATCAACGTATCGTGATTCAGCCATTCGCAGGCGTAGA
Organism: Flavobacteriales bacterium UBA7519; assembly: GCA_002476905.1. Lineage (GTDB taxonomy): Bacteria > Bacteroidota > Bacteroidia > Flavobacteriales > Weeksellaceae > Epilithonimonas. Next base: position 5,066 of record DLND01000165.1, on the reverse strand, counting down.
GATTTTTTTCGTCGGAGATTTTTGTCCAAGTCTGTCCGTAATCTGATGAAAAACTGATATGTTGATCGCCAACTGCAACAATCTCTTTTCCTTTGGTTTTCGGACGGAATTTCACACAAGTCATATAACCTGCGTTTTGTCCGCTGGCTTGTATTTGCCAAGTTTGTCCACCATCATTGGTTGTTGCGATATTGTTGATGTTATCGGCTTGTTTTGTGTAATCTCCGCCAACTGCGATTCCAAAATTTTTGTCATAGAAATCTATGGAATAAATACCTTGGGATGATGTTCCTTGTATAAATGGGGTTTCGAAAACTTGCCAGTTGCAATCTTTATTTTTCATTCTGTAAATTCTGGATTTTGCACCTCCGGTCGCAATCCAGATAACATTTCTAAAACTTGCAATATTAGTATTACTTGCTGCAAAAGCCGCTTCGCCTTTTTCTAAATATGGAAAATCTTTACAATTTTTACAATTGATCCAATTTGCACCACCATTTCGGGTTTGAGAGATATTCAGTCTTTGATTGGCTGATGGGTCACTAAATGCTAATCCAAAATTATTATCTGTGAATTTCAAAGCATCATAAAAAGCCGTCTTATCATTATCATTAAACACAACTTTGAAGTCTAATGTTTTTTTATCAACTTGAAAAAAATAAGCAGGATTTTCTATGTTGATTGCGTAGAAATATTTGTTGTTTTGAGCCAATGTTCGGAACTGAAGAGATTTCTGAGACAATCGGATTTGCTTTTTATTAGTAACATTCTCTAAATCTACATATCCAAACTTAGAATCTGTTCCTGCATACCAGACTTTTCCGTCCCAGAGTTGAATGGCTCGAATGCTGATTTTGTCAGTCAATAATGTATCGATTGTGAATTTCTGAGACAGTAAAAATGTAGAGATAATTACGGAAGTGAAAGTGATTAGTTTTTTCATTTTATAAAAATAATGAAAGTTTGGTAATGTTTATTATTAAAGACAATTTAGGTTTGACAGACCAAATCCATAGCCCCGATAGTAGCGGCATCCTTTTTTGTTATTGCGATTGCTGAATGGTTCTACAGATTGCTTCACTTCTTTCGCAATGACGAAAAAGATATAGCGGATAGCGGGAAACAGCTCCAAAAAACAATAAATAGAAACTGTTCGACGAAGTCAATAAGCTCCCAAAAAAAATTCCGCAAAAAGAATGCGGAATTTATATTTTAATGTTTGTTGTCGATATCGATATCTACATCCTCCAAAGGTTCTTGTTCTGCTTTGAACGTCTCTCCAAACCCTCCATTCTGCAATTTTGAATTTTTCTTACTGTACAAGAAATAAATGAAGAAACCTATAAGCAACCAGCCTAAAGAATACATTTGCGCTTCTTTGCTCAGGTTGATGATCAAATAAATATTGATTGCAATGCCTAAAACTGCAATCACAGGCAATGCAGGAACTTTAAAGTTTCTTTGCAAATTGGGCTCTTTTACTCTCAATACCCAAACTGCTACACATACCATAGTGAACGCGAATAAGGTTCCGAAGCTTGTCATATGTGCAAGATCATTAATCGGGGTAAATGATGCTACCACAGAAATAACGGTGCCCAAAATTACCAGATTCTTGGATGGAACACCACTTAAAGGATTTACTTTTGCAAAAGTTTTAGGAATCAGACCATCTTTTGACATTCCTAAAAATATTCTGGATTGTCCCATAATCATTACCATTAAAACAGAAATAAGTCCAACTGTGGCAGCAATCGTGATGATGTAACCTGCCCAAGCTTGTCCCGCTATATCAAAAGCATAAGCTACAGGAGCTTTGATAGCATCTGGATATTTTCCTAAAGGATTGAAGTCTGTATAATGCATCATCCCTGTTAAAACCAATGATACCAAAATGTATAATAATGTACAAATTACCAATGATGCAATGATTGCAAACGGAACATCTTTCTTAGGATTTATAGCCTCACCAGCCTGTGTAGAAACAGCATCGAATCCTACATAAGCAAAGAAAATTGCAGACGCTCCGGCCACTACTCCAGCATATCCATAAGCTGGGTGCGAAACACCATTTTCTGTAATAGTTGTAGGCTCAGGTATAAATGGCGTCCAGTTCTCTGGATTGATAAAGAAAACTCCAGCTACAATTACAAAAATAATCGCTGAAACTTTCATCACAACGATGAAATTATTAGCTTTTGCGGCTCCTTTTGTTCCTCTTAAAAGAATCCCAATTACTACCCAAACAATTAAAAATGCAGGTAGGTTCATAGAAAATCCAGAATTACCTGCAGCAAGATACGTTTGTGGATCCGTTGTGAGCCAAGCTGGCATGTGCAAGCCAAACATTTTAAGCAATTTTCCAAAATAACCCGACCACGAAACAGCGACTGTCATAGAACCCATCGCATATTCCAGAATCAGTCCCCAACCAATAATCCATGCGAAAATTTCTCCAACGGTGCCATAGGCATAAGCGTAAGCAGAACCTTCAACTGGAAGAATGGACGCAAACTCTGCATAACATAGTGCTGCAAAAACACAAGCGATCCCCGCGATAACGAAAGAAAGTGCTAATGCAGGACCGGCGTTATAGTAAGCACCTGTCCCTGTTAAAACAAAAATACCACCTCCAATGATGGCACCAATTCCGATAGCTGTTAAACTCCATTTTCCCAATACACGCTTGAGCTGACTTTTTTTAATGTCCGCTTCATAAGCTTCCATTGGTTTCTTAATCCAAATATTTGCCATAGTTGTAATTTTTTTTACCCCAAAAATTAAGGGGGACTTTCCTTTTATATTTATTTTTGAATTACGAAAATATTAAAAAATTATTAACCTTAACATTTTTTAACTAAATAATTTTACTTATCTGTATTAATTAGGAATAAGCCAATCCTTTTTTGAACATTAATAATTATCTTTGAGGATATGAATTTGCTCGAAGAACTCACGGCCCAATATCAATCCTACGAAACTTATCTAATTGTTTTAGAAATCATTGCAACTATATTCGGTTTACTTAGCGTTTACTTCTCTATCAAAAAAAATATTTGGGTTTATCCTACAGGAATAATTTCCACAGTTCTTTTCATTTATATAATGTTTGTTTTTGGACTTTTGGGCGATATGCTAATAAATTTCTATTATTCAGTTATGAGTATTTATGGATGGATTCTTTGGTCAAAAAACTCAGACGACAATATCCACGTCAACGTCAAAAAAGCAAGTGCCTATGATTGGAAAATCGGAAGTGTTCTGTTTGTGGGAAGTTTACTTTTCGTAGCTTTAATCTATTATTTCAAACCGTTTATCGATAACCAGTTTTCTATGGAAGGTATAAAACTCGGACTTTATCATTTGGATTGGGCGAATTATACCGATATCGTTACCACTTCTCTATTTCTTGTTGGAATGTATTTTATGGCGAAAAGAAATCTTGAAAACTGGATTTTCTGGATTGTTGCCGATATTGTCTGCGTTCCGATGATGCTTTACAAAGGTCTAGGATTTACAGCGCTGCAATATTTGATTTTTACAGCAATGGCTATCATTGGCTATCTGGAATGGAAGAAAAACTTAGTTAAGTCCTGATAATTTTTCAGCATATTCCTTAGCAAAAATTGCTTTGTCTTCTTGTAACTTTTCGATAGTTTTTGGCAGAATATAATGGAAGATATATTGATCGTGTTCATCTGTAAAACCAATTTCTTTTTCTTCGCCATCAATCATTTGAGCGAAAATATCCCACATCGATTGGTCTTTCAACTTCAATAATTCAAAAAAATCGTTGGCTTTTATGGTGATGTTTTTCATTTTAAATTAATCTTTGTTTTTAGATTCAAATCTATCATAATAATCTCCAGTTCCTTTGGCATCCAATCTTCCCACTATTACTTCATTTGAACTTTTAGACAATTCTATTTTGGGTCTAAGATGATAATGTTCTCTAGCGCCAATTGGTAAATATTCTTCAGAAACTTCTTCTTGTTTTAAATCTGCAATTTCTAAGAGCAATTTAGCAAAAGACCTCAAACCTTCTGGATCACCGTGAATCATAATTTTTGTTTCATTATCATCATTTTGATAACTGAAAATATCTAAATCCCCATCAATTTCACTTCCTTTATTTGGATTATATTTCATTTTGATTTAAAATTCAACAAATTAAACATCCTTGATGAAATCCTCATATTCATAAAACATACGCTCGAAAGCGTCCATTTTTTCTACAAAGAATTCGAAAATATCTGGCCAGGTTTGTTTATTGAAAATACTGACTCCTGTTTTCTCAACCCAAATTCTGCTGATGACTTTTCCATTATCCAAAACATAAAATTCATCTTTTGAAAATTCTCCAATTTCATCTTCTAAAATGGACTCCAAAGACCAAATCTTCTCGTAATAAGCATTACGGAACAGTTCATCTTTCATCTCGATATCAATAGAAACCTCAGCTTTTTTATTATCTGCGTAAAATTTGAAAGAAAAATCCTTGATTTTGGTATCATACAGCAACCATTTTCTTGGAAAAGCTTTTCCGAAAGCCGTCCAGAATTCTGTTTTTAGTAGTTGCGCTTCTTGTTTAGAAAACATTTTTTTTGGTTGCTAGTTGAAAGTTGATGATTGATAGTTGTCAGAATAAGCTTCTCAAAACTTTCCTAACCTATTTTTCCTTATTATTTTTTTACAAACTGAGATCTAATTTAGCTTCGTCGAATTCCTTGATTAAGTTTTCAAAGACTTTTTCAACAGGAAGAATTTCGTCTATGAGAGCAGAGACTTGTCCGATTTCTAGTTCGCCTTCTACCAAATCTCCTTCGAACATTCCACGTTTGGCGCGAGCTCTTCCGAGAGTTTCCTTCAATGCTTCTACATTTCTGCCAGTTTCATACAGACTTTCCAAATCTTGGAAGAATTTATTCTTAACCAAACGAACTGGTGCCAATTCTTTCAATGTTAATTGCGTATCACCTTCTTTCAGTTCAACGATTTTATTTTTGAAATTTTCGTGAGAACTTGCTTCAACTGTTGCTGCAAAACGAGAACCTATCTGGACACCG
>DLND01000038.1 GCA_002476905.1 Flavobacteriales bacterium UBA7519 | reverse complement strand
TTTTGCGTAATTTTCCGGCAAATCTGCTGCCATCTGTAATGGCTGATACATTACCACATATAATCCTAGCTGCTTAGCTAGCGTGGTTTTTACATAGCGTTTATCACCTGGGAAATAGTAATCAAACTTGGTTTGGAAAATGCCTGGGGTGTAATCCATTGGTCCACCCATCCATCTTGTGAAAGGTAAAATAGTCTGGTGATCCGGATTGTTTCCTGCAAAAGCCTCGTATTCTGTTCCACGAGCTGCTTCTGCAGCAATCCAGTTTGGATAGGTCCTGCTTTCCCCGGTTGGTCTTACTGACTCGTGGGAATTCACCATAATTTTATATTCGTTTGCTTTTTCTATTATTCTACGGTAATGGTTGATTGTCCACTGGCTGTAATGGTGCTCACCTCTTGGGATGATGTTTCCTACGTATCCGGTCTTCACGGCATCGTATCCGTAATCATTCATCAGCTTGAATGCCTTGTCTGCCCATCTCTCATAATTGGTAGCAGAACCAGAAGTCTCGTGGTGCATAATTAGTTTTATACCTTTTGAATAGGCATAATCATTCAGCATTTTGATATCAAAATCCGGATAGGGTGTGATGAAATCAAATACAAATTCTTTAGAATGCCCGAACCAATCTTCCCAACCAATGTTCCAGCCTTCAATCAAAAGACCTTGGAAACCATTAGCCGAAGCAAAATCGATATACTCTTTAACTTTGGTGTTATTCGCAGCGTGTTTTCCATTCGGTGTCAATTTTGTAAAATCGGTTTCGCCAATGTGCACATTATTGGCTGTAGAATATGCCCATTGTGATTTTCCGATGATCATCTCCCACCAAACGCCCATATATTTTGTAGGGTGAATATAAGAAGTGTCGGTATATTTTGTAGGTTCATTAAGGTTAAACAACATTTTAGAATCCAAAACTACTTCAGCTTTCGGAGAAACGATGATGGTTCTCCAAGGTGTAGTAGAAGGTGTTTGCATATAACCTTTAGCACCTTGTGCATCGGGTGTAAGATGGGTTTTGAATTTAAAATTATTTGCATCCAATTCCAGATTGGCCGCAGGATAATTAATTACTGCTGCTTCTCCAAGGTTGATGTAAAGCGGATTTGCACCTTCTTTTTTCATCATCAATGGAATCTGAACCCCATTTTTTACTAAATTCTGAGAAGCATTTCCCTCAAACGAAGTAGGCCATTTTGCAGGGATTTCCGATAATTTGGAAGTTTGTGTCTGGTACTCTTCGGTGTCATAATCCCCCGCTAACCACCAAGCCTTCATATCCCAAGGCAAATCAATTTCTGAGTCCTCTTCCCTGATAATGAAATAGTTGAGATTTTTTTGTTGAGGAAATTCGTATCTAAAACCTAAACCATCATTGAATAATCTGAATTTGATGACGATGCTTCTGTCATTTTCAGGCTGATTAAGCGTAACAGCCAGCTCATTATAATTATTGATATAGTTTTTCTTCTCGCCAAGAACAGGTTGCCAAGTTTCGTTTTTAGAATCGAATTTTTCCGCAGTCTTCACAAATCCTGAATTAAGATTTTTACTTTGGTTATTTTTATTTTCAATTTCTGACGCAAACTGAATATCGCCATCTTTTAGCAATCTCAATCCTAATTTAGAATCTTCTACTACAACAGCGCCGTTGTATTTCAGATTATAAAAAGGAACTCCGTTTTTCAGCTGGAAATTCATCTCGAATTTTCCGTCCGGAGATTTTAGAGATTGCGCAGAGAATTGATTAAACATCAAAGTGAGCAATGCTGCTCCAATGGTGAATTTTTTCATTTTTTCTAAGGTTTACATATGTGTTACAATATAAAAAAAGTGCTGCGGTTTCGCAACACTTCTTATGATTTTTTATTTGATCACTGTTTCGTTACAGTATAAGATAACTTAAATGGATCAAATGTTATTTTGTAAGTTCCCGCTTCTGCAACAGCTATATTATCTCCTCCAGAAGACGCACTACCATTTGAACCTCCATAATTTTCTGACCAATCGTTATTAACTCTGAATTTGAAATTTCCTGCAGCTAAGCTGGTAGTAATACTCCAAGACAGATTAGCATCATCCCAACTCATTCTAGTGTCTGGACCATTCCATCCATTAGCGGTAGCATCCCCTACAAGTCCCATTGAATAGGGTATTAATGTAAATTTTTTTGTATTTAAATTAACAGATAATTTCTGAGGACCTGCATTTGCCGCCTTCATATTTCCTCCTCCGTTATAAATCAAATTAACATTATCGTCGGTACCATAACTATTATCCCAGTTTCTTTCTACTGTAATTTTAAATTCTGAACCAGCTGCGGTAAAATCAATATAAGTCACATATATACCATTACTGGTTGCCGAAACGAGAGTATTAGCCGTAGCAGGATTCCATTGTTGGTACGCACCCGGAACATATAAATAAGATATTAATGCATATGTTTTGACGGTCATTTTAATAACTGGAGAGTATGTCTCAGGAATAGAAGCTCCAGCAGAAGATTTTAAACGCAGCTCAAATTTTTCAGTTTCTCCTGCGTTAGCCCCAGCATTTAATAGTAATGCATTGAAGTCCTGTACAGTATAAGATATTGATGATGACCCAGCAGCAAGGTCAACAGCTTTTGCATTTTGGAAATTAGTTCCTTCTAACGCAATTTCTAATTGATTGGATAATGCTAAATTCGGACCATAGCTTGGATCATCCCAAGAGAGTGTTACCGCTGTTTGATCTGCATTCTCTTGTGCAAGAGTCAAATCTGTCTTATCTGATCTGAGCAATCCTTCTGTTACATTTCCTATAACAGCTCTATCTTCATCTTTTTCACAAGAAAACAATAAAGAAGCTATAAAACTTACAAATAAAAATTTAAATATATTTTTCATTTTGATTTAACTTTAAAAATTAGTAGCCTTGATTTTGAACTAAGTTAGGATTAGCAATCAAATCATTAGTTGGAATAGGATAAAGTTTTCTATAATCTTCAACAGCACGTCCATCCTGAACTCCTCCTTTGAAGGGCCACAAATAAGAACCTGATGTAAATTTACCAAAACGAATAAGATCGGTTCTTCTTGTTGCTTCCCAAGCTAATTCCCTTGCTCTTTCATCTAAGATAAAATCCAAGTTAATAGACGTTACATTGCCACTTGTATTACCATAAGCTCTAGTTCTTAAAGCATTGACATATTGCAGAGCAGTAGACATATTACCTCCGCCACCTCTTAGAACCGCCTCAGCATAAATCAAATAAGCATCTGCTAAACGGAACAAAGGGAAATCTGTATCCACAAAATCACCTCCTGTATCCGAGCCAGCAGCTCCAGATTTTGTTATATTTTTAAATTTGATAAGTGGATAAACAT
>DLND01000048.1 GCA_002476905.1 Flavobacteriales bacterium UBA7519 | reverse complement strand
TCGTATAATTTTCTATAACCGTGGAGAAGAGTTTGTTTTTCCCAGAAGTGCTGGTATTATGGGAATGGGAGTTCGTTTTTGCTATCCTCCGAAAAGTGTTGATACGGTACTGAAAGTTTTAGAAGCTTTCAGTAAAGGTGAACAAAATGAAGCTTCGTTTTGGTTTAATTACTGGGATAAACTGATTTATGTTAGATATTTTGCCGTGATTCGAAAAAAATTATCGTGGCGTAATTGAGATGTCGCAGGATATTTCTGAGAGAAAAAAAGTTAAAGGCTTCACGGTTTTGTACAATGTGGTAATCTTTACCGACCACGCCCAATACTTCATTGTTATCGGTGCGAATGTTGGCGAAATAGTTAGGTACTTCCAATTCGGAACTGCCTATCTCGATACCGTTTGCGGTTTCGATAATGCCCGAACCTTTGGTAAATAATGGAGATTTTACGACTTCGTAATCTAATCCTGCGTGTCGGATAGCTTCCTCACTTGTTGGGTATTGCTCTACGATTTGCCCTAAACCGTGCCATGCTTTTTGTTTAACGCTGAAAAATGAATAACGTCCTGTTCTCTCGTTGAAATTGATATTATGTGCCATAATGCTGAAATTTTGATATTAAAAATGATTGAATGTTACTTGCTAGAATGGTAAATCGTCCGCTGTTTCCTGCGATGTAAATCCGTTCCTATTCGATTGTGCAGTAGCTCGTACTGTTATGCCCTGGCGTTCTTGTCGTCCGTGTCTCGCAACCCTTGTCAATATTGAGTTTTGCAACCAACTGTCCAAATGTTTTTCTGTCGGGTTGTGTGTTGGCGTTTTTAAAATTTTTAGAAGGGTAGGAGATTTTTAAAAATAATTTTTCTCGGGTGGGAGAGGTGGAAGCTCTTACCACAGTTTTGGCTTGTGGGTCGGCTTTGAGAGGCTGTGGTATGTGCTTACACCTGTGCATTGGCTTATTCCATTAGTTCGTTAATCTTATTTTGCCACTCGTCCTCAAATACTACTTGAAATTCAAAGTCGTGGTCTGGAAATTCGTCAAAGAGTTCTTTCCAAGCTTTCTTTGCACCTAATTCGTTGCAAAGTGCAAATACGTCTTGTTTGTATTTAGTGTCCTCATTTTTAAGGTGAATACCTTTTGTTTCCAAAACATACACCGTTCCGTAATCGTCTTTTTCTTCTTGCTTTTCTGCTGCAAGGAAGTCAGGATAGATTTTATTCCGTTTCCAACCTTGTATGTGGTAGTCTTGTCTGCTCATATTGCGATACCACCACAATAATTTTTCTTGCTCGTCAAGGTAAATGGCAACTGATTTTTCAAGGTCGTTGATGTTTTCTTCGGGAACATAGTCGAACAATGATTTTTGAATAGGTGTGTTGTCGTTACGCACCAACTGTTTGTTGCTTTTTACTTTTATTCTTGATGGCAATTCAAAACCGCCTTTGTCTGTAATCAGGAAGAAGCATAATTTTTTGTCCGCTACCATTTTTCTAAAAACCTGTTCAGATAAACGGTTTCGCTCTTTCTCTAAAATCTTTTTGAGTTCTTCAATGATGAAAACGAAATTGGCTGCAACTGTTTCACGCTCGTATTTTTCCAAAAGAAGTTGAATTGCTTTTTCTCCAATTTGGAAACAATGCCAAGGATTTGGAATAATTTCCGTTATCTGTCTTGTTAGAAATACTTCGTCAATTTCTAATGTGCCTGATTTTTCCGCTCTGCCTGTTTCTTTTAGTAATTCCTTTTCTTCATCACTCAAACCTAAAGCAATTTCCTGTTCTTGGTTTCGCTTGTTTTGGAGAGAAAGATTTTTGATTTCATCAATATTGATGCTTTCCCAATATATTTTGCTGAGAATATCAATTTCAAAATTCATATCTCGCCAACTTTCTTTTTCCTGAATGACAAATTTTGGTAGATAGATTTTCCCTTCAAACTTTTTAAAGCCTGAACGGTATTGCATTACACGGTCTTTTAAACCGCCTGTGTCTGTTCCTGCTTCATCACTTACAATTCTTCCTGCAATATCCCCTAATCCTTCATCTTCCAATCCTCTTTTAATATCACTTACTAAGGATTTAGCGTTTTGCCTGAAAGTATAAACATAACACTCGTCCAAATCTGCAATTTTTGTTTTTCGAGCAAAGGGCTGTCTTAAAATTCTTCCGACCAACTGCGTAATTCCTGTTGCTGATGATGGATTGGTAAGCACTGTGAGCACATAAGCAAATGAACAATCCCAACCCTCTTGCAATGCTTGTTTGGTTATGATGTAACGAATTTCACAATCGTTGGCAAATAGGTCAATTCCTTCAATGTCGTCTTTCTCGCTTGATTTTATGGCGATATGGCTTTCGGGAACATTGCATTTTTTGATTAAATATTCTTTGGCATCTTCTGCGTGAATGAATTTTTTATCACGTTGGTCTTTACCTGTTCTCTCAACTTGAATCAAACAAATCGGACGAATGTATTCACCTGTGTTTCCTTCGTATTCTTTGGCTTTTTTCTCTAAATCGTTTCGTTTTTCAAAACTTGCCAATAGAGTATCTTGCCAATCTAAACTTGTTTTGTTGGTTAAGTGAATGTCCAACTTTATCATTTCTTCTTCGTGCAATTCCCGACCTGTAATTTTAACCAACTCGTTGCTGTTGGGTGGTGGTGTTGCCGAAAGTTCAAGAATAAAAGACGGATTGAAATTGCGTATTGTGTTACGTGCGTTTTCGCCATAAGCACGGTGTCCTTCATCAATTACCACAAGCGGACGTAAAACCTTTAAAGTGTTTCCAAGCGAAGTTTTTATTTGCGTTCCGAATACTTCCATTTCGGTTGTGAAGCAATCCAAATTCGGAATGAGCTCTTTTAGTTTTTTGTGTCCTTCAAAATCATCTTCACGAGGGAAAAAGTCGGTAAATCCGCCTTGGTCTCTGAAAACTTTTAGTGTTTCCTTGTTTTGACGGTTGGCAGACGGAAGCATTAACATCAGCACAACCAAATTTTCTTCCACATCAAGGCGATTAAACATTTCGGTTTTTTCCTTGATTAGTGTTCTTCCACCGCTCGAAATGTCCAAAACCTGACGGTATGGATGCTCTCGATTTTTAAGTGCCGAAATAGTTTGTCGGTAAATTTGAGTGGATGGCACAACCCACAAAATCAATCCTGTTTGTTTGTTGAGATAGGTTTTTTGGATATTGTCAATAGCGTGGCAAGCTACCAATGTTTTTCCGCCACCTGTGGGAATTTTCAAATAAATGTCGGGCAATGGCTCGTCTAACCCGTTGGTTTTGGAATGATAAATTGAACGACCTGTTGCCTTTTCCCAAGCCTCTTTCGGGAAATTAATATGCTTTGCCAAATGTGGTTTGAGTTCGGCAATTTCCTCAAACTCTTTTTTAGCATCAGCTAAAGTACTCAAATATTCTTTGAGTTCCTTTAATACCTTTTCCTGATAATGCTTTAGTCTCATTAGTCTTTTGTTATATCGGTTTCTTCAAGGTCTAAAACCATTGAGTGTATTTCATATTCAAACCATTCTTGAAAAATCTTGAATGTTCTCTTTTGTGGCCAATCTTTTTCGTCCGTATGCCAATCGTTCAGTTCGTTTTGAAAAATTTGGTCATAATTTCGTTTCAGCCATTTTTCTATTGCTTCGTTGCTGTCCATTTCCCGAATGAGATAAATATTTCCTTCCTCTTTCTCGGAAACGGGACTTTCGGGATAAATGAAGTTTATCCAATCAAACAACGGTTTTTTGGGTTTTACCACAATAGCGTTGCGATTGATACTTTCATAGAAATATGGAATTGGCTCAATCACTTTTTTGTTGGCTTTATATTAATCATACTTGATATTAAGCTGTTAAAGTGCTGCTCGAATGTTTGACTTTTAATTTGAAGAATATCGTTTTCAGTGCTAAAATCAACAATGATATTTTTGTGGTCAGCGAAATGCTCCAATTTATACTCAACCATTTTTTCAACTACATCACTGTAATTATGTGCCTTCAACTCTTTTTTAAACATCTCGTCATTTAATCGCTCTTTATTGTTTGCCAAATTCCAAGCTTCAATGCCAACTTCCAAAGTTTCTTCAAAAGTTAGGTTTTCAGGCAAAAGTTCATCAAACTGCTCCACAAGTTGCACAAGCATTTCTGAATATTTTGCTCCTGTATTTTCTATGTTTTTCTCTTTCATAGCTATTTTTGTATTCTATAAATTTCGTAAGGCAATTGGCAAAAATCAATTCGGTAATCCAACAAAGTATGGTCGTCCACATATTTGGCAGGGGCAAAAACTAAACGCTGTTTGTTTTTGAATTTTGGAAGCGATTTGCAAAGCTCCAGTGTCAACGCATTCTTCTTTAACCAATCCAATTCGGCTTTGTAAAACAGATATACTTCATAGTTTTTGCTTTCTCCAATAAAACCTGTTTTTTCATTGATTGCCTTTTCGTTAAACTCTTCGCCTGTGGCGGTGTAGAAAAGGTATCGGGCAAATTCTGCGTATGAAGGTAAATTTTTACCTCTCAACAAACTTTCCATTTCGATAGTGTCGCCCAATTCAAAGTAACTGAACGAACCGCCTGTTCCTTTTTTGAGCAAATCGCTTTTGGCTGTTTTTACGCCTTTGATAACCCTGCGAACTCTTTCGGCTGTAATGGAATTGGCGTAATCTTCCATTTCAACTAAGATGAATTTTCGGTTGCCGTCATCTTCTTTGTTGAGTTCTAAAACCGCCTGTGCAGTTGTTCCTGAACCTGCGAAACTGTCAAGAATTATTGAATCATCATCTGAATAAATTTCAAGGCATCTTTTGATAAGTTCAACAGGTTTAGGATAGTCAAACTTTTTCTCTCCAAAAATTGTCTTCACATCAAGTGATGCCTTTTTGTTACCTTCAATATTCTGCCAAAGGTTTGTCGGTTGTTTTAAACGACCTTCCAAATAGAATTTTAAATAAGGTTTCCAATCCCCTTCCTTATCTTGTTTCCATTCAATCTGATTCGTATCAACTAACTTTTTATATTTATCGGGAGAACAACGCCACCTACTTTCATAACCTGTAGGACCAACAGGGTAAACCTCTTTACCGTCTGGTGCAATTACTGGAAAATACATTGATGGTCTGTCTTCTCTTTTATCCTCTCCTCCCGTCTTTCTCAAAGGTCTTGTAAGGTATTTTCCTTGTTCATCTTCTTGATTATAAATACTGGATTGCTTTTCATCCATTTGAAGACCATTGAAAAGCTCGGATTCTCCCTTAGAATAAATTACCACATAATCAATCTCAGAAACCAAGCCTTTATTTCCCAACCCTGTAGGAGTTCCTGTTACTCGACTTACTTGCCCTAAAAAATTTGCTTCTCCAAAAATTTCATCCATCATACATCTTAAATGATGAATTTCATTGTCATCAATGGAAATGAAAATTGCCCCATCTTCACTTAACAATTCACGCAATAGCTTTAACCTTGGCATCATCATACACATCCATTTGTCGTGGCGTGTCATATCTTCTTTATCAACAATGCTACCCAACCACTCTTGAATCATAGGACTGTTCACATTGTCATTATACACCCATTTCTCATTTCCTGTGTTGTAAGGCGGGTCTATGTAAATACATTTTACTTTTCCTGAATAAGTTGGAAGTAATGCCTTTAATGCTTTCAGGTTATCACCTTGTATAATCAGGTTATCGTGCAAGGAAACTTTGTCGGTTAAACTCAATTCTTTTTTCGGTACCAATTGGTGATACTTTACCGCCAAATGGTGGTTCTGCACAAAAGTTTTTCCTTTGAAATGGAGTGTTGGCATATCTTTATTGTAAATTCTTTAATTGTTCTTTTAATGATTTAAAATTCCCTATTTGTTCTTCCAATAATTCGGGACTTGGGATAATTCCAAATTCATCAGACGGAAGATGTCCTTCAATCAAATCAGATATTTCTCCGTGTTTTTCAACAATGGTTTCGATAAGAGATTTGTCAAATTTTATATCTTTTAATCTACCCATTCTAATTTGTGGGTCAAACCGTTGTACTGTTCCACCCAAAATGGTAAAGATTGCTAATGCTTCATAAGAGGTTCGCAAAGCAGACAATCCTGCTTTGGAACAATCAATTCGTTCATTTCCATTGGCGGATTTACTTTTTGCTAACCAACTTTCTGCTTTTGTAGGTTCGTGATATTGTCCTTCATTTGCAGGACTTGTATTTGCTACAACTTTCCCGCACAATGGACTTTCCCGTTCCAAAGAATGATGTGCAAAACTGTTACTAATTCCATTCAAATATTTCTTGCTGAAATTCTTGATGTGATAAAAGAAAACTAAATCGTGGGTAAAGATGATTACTTGCTTTAAAGTTGCTTGAAAAGCCAAACGTTCAGCAATTTGCTTTTTTCTATCGTTATCCAACGAAGTAACAGGGTCGTCAAAAATAATTCCTTTGTTTACTTCCGATAAGTGCATTTCTGCAAGAAAATCAGCAATGGCAATTACTTTTTGTTCGCCCTCACTCAAAACCGCATTAGGATTTTTTCCTTTTAGTTTGAGTTGTCTATACGATTTTCCTGCCGAACCTGTGTGATTGATGTCAATTCCAAAATTTCCATTCAGTTTTTGACATTCTTCGTTAAAATCATCAATGTATTTTTGATTGAAATACTTGTTTGATAATGCTTTTTCAGTTTTGGTTATTGTCTGCTTTGCATAATCGGCTTTAGTAGCTTTTTTAATCCAAATCTGATTATTGACAAAGGTTTCAAACTTTGAAAAATGCGTATTAAATTTTTCTTTGTGTTCTAAAAGTATTTTTGAGTTCAGTAATTTTTCCAATTCCTTACTTTGTTCATCTTCTTTTAGCAACTTTATATCTTCGTCAATAGCCGTTTCTATTGTTGTGTGTTGTTCAACACTAATTTGTAATGCTGTTCTTTCGGTTGCTGTTTTGTTTTGAATATCAGAAACGATGTTTTGAGCAAGTGTTTTTTGCTCCGTAAGTTTTAGTTTTAATGCTTCTAACTCATTGGGAAATTTTTCAGTTAGCCAAACGGTAAGCGTATTGTCTTGTGGAAATAAATCAAAGTTTAAATTCTCATATTTCTTTTTTATTTCATCAAGTTTATCTTGTGCTTGTTTTGCGTTTTGCTCCGCAACGCTTTTTATAAAACTCCAATAGTTTGAAATTAGCTTTTGTGCTTCGTCTGAAAGTGGTTGTTGGCAAAGCAAACAGTTATCGCCATTTTTAGGATAAACTGCATTTTCTGTTTTTTGCGTTTTAGCAAATGTTTCAGCAGAAACGATAAAATTTTTCCATTCTTCCGTTCCTACACCGTGTATTTTTTCGGTTTTAAAATTTTCAATTCCCTCTGCTTTTGCAGTCGCTTCTTTTGAAACACAATCGGTAATTGCAGTTTTTACTTTTGAAATTACGTCAGTTGTGAAAAACTGATTAAGTTTTTCAATCGCTTGTTTGTTTTGAACTAACAAACTTTTAATCTTTTCAAGATTTTTAATTTTTTCCTCTTTTCCTTTTGAAGCTAAAAGAAGTTCATCATACTGCTTTTGTATCGCTTCTTTTTGGGTTTTGTTTTCGTCAGAAAAAGGCGTGTATTTTTTTAAGTCTTCAATTTTTGTTTCTGCATTCAGATTTTGAACAAGTGTTTTAATTTCCGAATTGCCGTCAAACCAAATTGAAAAATCATTTGATGATTGTTTAGATTGAATTTCAGCATTTAATTTTTGTTCTACACGAACAATAGCATTTGTATAATCTGCAAAGAAACTCAAACCCGCTGGTCTAAATTCAAATTCGTTTTTGTTTTCAAGATGTTTTAAAACGCTGTTTCCGTCAAAAACTGCAAATTGTTCAAACTCCGCATTGTCTTTATCAGAAAACTTTAATGGAATTTCAGTATTGCTTGATTTGAAAGTAAATTTTGCATCAATGGCTTTGTGTCCATTATCAATATGAACATTCGGTAAAATATTTTCGGGGGCTTTTGAATAAAAAACGTTTTTCAATAGTCTTACATAACCTGATTTTCCTGAACCATTTGCACCGTAAATAATTGTCAAGTTCGGACTAAACTCTATTGTTTGATTTTCTGTTAAGGCGTTTACGCCTTCAACATTTTCAAGTTTGGTTAAAAGTAAATCAGGTTTGTAATTCCCTGCATTTGCTGAATTGTAGTTAATTTCAATTTCAGGTTTTTCTGTTTCCTTTTTGAGTTTGAGTTCTTCAAGAAGATAGGAATATGAGGTGTCAATATCGTTATCTGAAATAGCATTTCCCGACAAAATCTTTTCAGCAAGATATTTTGCCCAATAGGAAAGCCCGTCAGCGAATTTTTTCACTTCCGATTCAAGTGTTTCCACTTGCTGTTCAACTTCTGCTATTTCATTTAATTCATCCATTACTTTCGTTTGGTCTTATTGTATTTTACTTTTTCCTCTGCCACTTGTAATGCTTTCAAAGCCACATCTTCGTCCGCTACCTCATACACCAACTTGTCAGAGAGCCAAGAAACAAGCAAGTCGGTTTCTTTAATATTAAAAAACTCGGCAAGTTTTATCACCTGTTCACGGCTTGCATTGCGTTGTCCTCTCTCAATTTTACTTAAAATTGCTTGGTCAATGTCGAGGTATGCTGCAACTGTCCGCAGTGGCAATTCCTTGTCTTCCCGTAGTTTTCTTATCGTTTCGCCTAAGCTGTCCATTTTGAACGAATCTGTTTTGAATAATTTTATCAAAAATACAAAGTTCTTTTGGAAAGTCGTCTGAAAAAGTCTCCGAAGTTTCAACAGATTATCATTGTCAGGCGGGTGGGCAAAATTGGCTCTTTTGCCAATACCCTGTGCCTGCTGCACAACCTTTTTTCAAAAATACAGGCTGCAAGGAGGGAAACCTGGTGACCACTGCCGTTTTCGGGCAGCGAGGTCCGCCGCAGAAATTTCTTTTCGTTACCCAATCTTTCTCTGCGGAATAACCTTCGCAGGTAAGGGAAGCTGTGCCCTACAGCCAGTAAAACCCCGCAGAAACCACTTCCAAAGGCTACCCAACGCCACAAAAAAAAGCAGTCCTTCCGAAAAAACTGCTTTGTACCTCTAAATTCTAAAAACAACATCCCCATAAGAGGACCATCATACTGCTGAAAAGCCACCGGAGCTTCCGTTCAACGGGCTTTACTTCACTTGTCTATTATTTAATTAGGTGTTCAGTGATTTTCAATTCACCTTGTGTCCTGCGGACAAGACGAAAGCTTAGTTATTATGTGTAGTGCTATTTAAATATTAAGCAAATCTTGAGTATTATTAGTTTCAGTAAGAGTTTCTTTTTTTACTGCTTCAATTTTTGAAATAAGCTCTTCATACATTTTATTAAAATTTTCTACAATTCCCGCTTCATTTAGGTATAAGAGTTCATTCTTACTCCAGTTTTTATTAAAATCAATTTCAGCTCTTGTGATTTTACTATCTATAATTGAATTTTCATTTAACAAATCAATTATAATATGATTAGCATTGTTTGCTTTTTCAAAAGAATCAACAATTTCTCTTTTTATTAAAAAAGAGATAAAAGAATCAACTGGTAAATAATTATAACTATAGCCAGATAGTCTATAATTTACTTCATCTTTATGATATGAAAATTTTAAATTAAACCTGTTGTGCATTTAG
>DLND01000047.1:4853-5039 GCA_002476905.1 Flavobacteriales bacterium UBA7519 | reverse complement strand
TTCCTAAATGCACAACAGGTTGATTAATATTAAATAATCTCTTTTGCTGAAAATCTATATTTTGTCTTTTTTCGTAATCGCCATCTTCGTTCAGTACAATTAATTTTTGACCAATTTTGAGAAGTTGCTTTTTATCCCATTGCAAAAACTCAGGATACTTTTCAGAAATAAAATTATCAATTACAA
>DLND01000047.1:1143-4755 GCA_002476905.1 Flavobacteriales bacterium UBA7519 | reverse complement strand
AAATAAAATTATCAATTACAAAATTTCCATACTTCTTATACTCTTTAGCTATTTCAAAAGATGAGATTGGAATCAATTCTCTTTTAATAGCACCATTGTGAATTCTCTGTGCTAGAATTGAATAAGGAACAGAACCTGCTTCAGAATAAAACTTATTTTTATAATCATATTTTGATTGATAATTCAATCTTTCTTTTACTTCTCTTCCTGCACTTGTTTTAATTCTTACGTGACGAATTACATTTCCTTGAAAATCTTTTACTTCCGAATTCTTTTTTTGATCCAAAACCAATTGCTTTATGTTAGGATCAATTATGGATTCAATGAGTTTATCTGATTCTTTTAGTTTGGAGATATTTTCTCTTTTAACAAAAATGAATTCATCCTTACCTTGTTTGTATTTCCAGTCATTATTTTCTCTTTGTGGTTGGTTATCGGCATATCTTTCAACATCCCGTATCTTTCCCAAATAGGTTTGTGCATATAATGTACTTCTTATGGAATCGCCTTTTGCTTTTTTGATGATTTTATCCCCATTTTCATCATATACAAATTCGCCATTCTTATTCTTTACATATTGAATTACTCCTCTTTTTCTAACGGTTTTACTAGTTTGTTGAAGAATTTTATCTTTTTGATAATTAACAATTAGCGTTGAAGATTCTATTTCATTTATCAATGACTGAACATTGAAATAAGGAGGAATCATTTTTTTTCTTAATTCATCAACTTTAAGTTTGTCTTTGTTTTCTACTGCTGCATAATATTCTTTTAGAACTTCTTCCCTGTAACTACTGTTGGTAGGGATCATTGTGAGAACCGCTGCATCGATAGCGTGATGTGTATGCTTATTTCTGCTTTTTATTTCATCCTGTTCCTGAAATCCAAATATTTTTCTGAAATCTGCCGTTACGCTACCCTTTTGTACAGCTACTTTTTTAAAGTAAAGTTTTAAATATTCCCTAGCGTATTTACTTACCATTTGGGTATCTACCAACTGTCTTCTGGCCCAACTGTCTTTAATTTCTTCGGCTTCAAAACGATTTAGTTTATCGTTCCAATATTCAAATGCAGTTTATAGTAATGCTTATCTTGAATTCTTTTATTTTTAGTATTTTCATCTTCTGCTCCTTTTGCACGTCTTCTGGTTTCATACTGAATTTTGTAATAATCCCGAAGTTTTTTCCAACTATCAAGCCTTGGTGAAATACTTGTTCCGTTTGGAGTATCTTTAGAATAATTTTCACAATAAAAAGGAGTTCTTGCACCTTTGATATCTCGGTTGTATTTTGAAAATGCAACAGTTTGGTTAGCCGATGTATTA
Organism: Flavobacteriales bacterium UBA7519; assembly: GCA_002476905.1. GTDB lineage: Bacteria > Bacteroidota > Bacteroidia > Flavobacteriales > Weeksellaceae > Epilithonimonas. The sequence continues at coordinate 3,431 of DLND01000047.1, read as the reverse complement.
TCTGGTAAAATACTTCTCGGTATAGTATGCTCAATATCAATTTCGTTTGAAAATAATTGTGAAATCGAAATCATTTTCCCAGTGTACATACACTGACCTTTTTGCTCAGTCCATAGTTCGTAACGTTTTACATCTTCTTTTTCTCGCAGGATATCTAACCTGTTTTTGTTCTGAATTTTATTATTGCTTTCATCTTCAGTTTCTTCAAAAATCTGTTCCGTCCAAAGTTCAAACAAGGAAATATTATCTTCTACATTAATCGTCCGGTTTTCTTCATCATTATATTGTTGCAAAAACTTTCTGATTTTGTCCCTATTATCTCGTCTTTCCTTTTGATATCTTTCTATTGCAGCTCGTAAATTATTATCATTCAGTTCCCTTGCGAGTTCTACAGTTACCTCAGTTTCCTGATCTATTTCTCCATTTATGATTAATTCATTCAAAAGTTTTCTTACAATGCTCATTGATTTATTGAACATCGGATTTTTGATACTATCAATAAAAGGAATCGGCAGAATTTCGATTTCTGTATCTTTATACTTAGGCAGGTATTTCTCTCCGGTTTTGAAATTTACTTCTAAGTTTTTATTGTATAAATTTTCTCTGTTGGAATGATGATACAGCTCTCCAGTGAGCGTGATATTTTTTTCTTTTAATAATGATTTAAAAATATCCGTAAGTGTATCTGTTTTTCTGTAAGCTCTTTTATGGTCGAAGAAATATTCCTGATATTCTAAACCTACTTTCTGAATTAATTGTTCCTGATCTTTTACCTTATTCCAAGAGTTTTCACCAAAATAAGAAATGCAGGCGTTTTTTACATCTTTAATATCATCGTCTTTAAGCAAATAAGAAAAATCTTTATAAGCAAACACTTGTTCTTCGCTGCCATCTATCATTGCTCTTGTCTGCCCTTTATGCTTATCTATCAGATTATTTGATATAGATGCAATCGTTGACTTCTCCTGATAAATCTTATTGCTTTCTGTCAGAATATCTAAAATTATTTGTTGAGATGATTTCCAATCATTTCCCATTAATTCAGGAATTTTCGCAAGCACAACAGCTTCATTGTATAAATATCCTTCTTTCAAAAAAGGAATAATCTTGCAGATAGCTTTCAGACTAACATCAGAGTAGCCTTGTAAAAACTTTCTCTTTAATTCTACTAAAGGCGAGATAGAAACATCTTCACCTTTTCTTTTTCGAGTGACATTTTCAATTCCTAATTTTTCTACAGCAAATTTCCCTAAATGCTGCTCATCAAAGTCAAAAACAATGTGCCAAATATCATAAATGGAATATTCATTTATGACTTTAGGAGCATTGCCAATATTAAATTTTTCAATATCCAACAATGCTTTTTGAATATCATCTCCAAATAAAGAAACAAGACTTTTACAAATAGGCATTCCAGCTACAGACGTTTCGTACTGATTGTTTTTAGGATTAATTGGATAATTGTATTTGTTAATAGTTTTAGTTTCTTTATTTAAAAACTCTTTAATATCCTCAAATATGAAATTGGAATCTTTTTTTAAGAATACGTTTTTAAAAAGTTTATCTTTTAATTCCTTGTTAATGCTTTGTTTTTCATTATTTGCATCAAAATATTTGATTGTATTGATAAACTGTAAAGCCCTAAAAATTTCAAAAGCAGGATGTGAAACAGGACATCGAAGTTTTGAAGGTTCTAGTGTGCATTTCCCTATATTCCCTTTTTGGCTCTTTAAAGGTCTTTGCCAAATTATTGCTTTCCAAAGATTCTTTACGAAAACATCAGAGTAATCTCCTTTCTCATTCGTTGCCACAGAAAATCCTTGAGACTTGCATATAAGTTCCAATTCATTTTTATATTCCTCTCTATAGGGATACTGATTTCTTGCACGCTCGCCTTTATCTAAAAATTCTGTTGCTAATGCTTCTGCAATTGTTCTATTTGTATCTAATGCATTTTGAAATCCGCTTTCTCCTCTTCGCAGAATTTGTTTTTCAGTTTCTTGATCAGTTTCACCGATGTCCTTATATCCTCTCCTCTGAACTAAATGATACAAAGCTCTTCCCAACTCGTGTTTACTTAAAGTTTCATCCAAAGCTTTAACCCTTAGTTCATAAGGATTTTTATATTTTTCCCCTTCTTGATAAGTAAAATCGCAAGCAAGCCATTTTAAAAATTTTTCGCTTTCAGGAAATTTTCTTCTCCTTCCTTTCTGATAATGACACCACTCATTCAATTCAACTTCGTTCAAGGGAACGTAATCATTCAATAGAACTTTTAATAATTCCCA
>DLND01000047.1:263-1059 GCA_002476905.1 Flavobacteriales bacterium UBA7519 | reverse complement strand
AATTCCCATTTTCTGTATTTTCTAGCTCTAATCAAATTTCTTTTAGACCGAGCTTCTCTACGGTCCTTGGTAGGTGATGTATATCCACCAGATTGCCCTTTGGACATACCAGTTTCAAAAGTGATAACGCCTTTTTTATTTTTATTGATAAACCATCCTAATGAAGAACTTCCTATATCTAATCCAATTTTTGCCATAAGTTATTTGTTTATTAAAATATTTTTTTACATTTGTAATCGAAAGACAATTCACAACAAGGCTATAAGCCGTAGAAAAGTTTTCTAGGTAACTGCTTCTGGTAGTTGCCATTTTTGTTTTAATTGTAAGTTTATTTTTGATTCATCTTCAATATCTTCCGCACAATTAATCTTATTCGTTCCCAAGTCTAATCCTAAAATTCTCTTCATATTTGTATTATTATAGTTTCCTAAATTAATAATTTTATTTAGAAATAATTACAAAAAACACGATTAGATTAGATTTTTTTTATATATTTGATACAATAATTTTTAAAGCAATTCACAATAAGGATTATTCCGTTGTGAAAACATTTAAGGCGGGGCAACTCGCCTTCTTTTATTTAATATTTCTAGTTAATGACCTCGACCACATTCATCCAGCAACATCTAAACATCTCCGATAACAGTATTACTGCCACCATAAAACTCCTTTCAGAAGATTGTACAATTCCATTTATTTCCCGATACAGGAAAGATGCAACAGGAAATCTGGACGAAACTCAGATTGAGCAGATTGCTAAGCTGAATAGACAATTCGAAGAAATTATTAAAAGAAA
>DLND01000047.1:0-153 GCA_002476905.1 Flavobacteriales bacterium UBA7519 | reverse complement strand
GAAGAAATTATTAAAAGAAAAGAGACCATTCTGAAATCTGTCGAAGAACAAAATTCTTTAACAGAGGATCTAAAACAAAGAATAGAAAACAGTTTTAGTCTTCAGGAGATCGAAGATCTATATCTACCTTTTAAAAAAAGAAAAAAAACAAAA
>DLND01000079.1 GCA_002476905.1 Flavobacteriales bacterium UBA7519 | reverse complement strand
CACAGGAAAGCTGGCCAGTACCCTGTAATTACCAGATTGTTTGATTATAAAAGTTTGATTATTGTTTTGAAGTTGAATATCAGTAGGATCATCAATCAAAATTTCACTTGCCGACCAAGTAACTGGAACATCAAAAGTTTCACTACTATTGACACTTGTAAGCTGACTTGCCGTTAATGGTTGATCGTTTACAGAACTCAACACATATTCATTGGAAGCTGATCCCACATTGATTTCTGAACTGGTAGTAAATTTTTGCCAAAGAGAATTCTGTCTAAAATACAGTGAATTGGCAGAAACGGCTGTGGTGCCAGAACCAGCTGCTCCTAAGTTGAAAACCAAAAGTCCGTTTGCAGGATTACTAATAGTTGTATTATCAGCAGTACCGGTAAGATTAACTCTCGGAAGCAGTAAGCCTTTGCTTGTAGAAGTAATGTCTAAAATAGCTGAAGAGTGTGGTGTTGTGGTTCCAATCCCTACTTGCGAAAATCCAGATGTGAATAATAATGCTGCTAATAAATTATATAATCTCATAATGAGTGAAATTAATTTTTAAATAAAACTCTTAATTAAGTTTTTGAAATCTTAATAATCTTGAATAAGCCAAGCCCGTTCCCGCTTCCAGATTCAAAGTACTGGTAGACGGGTTGGTTCCGTGATTAGAGGTTGATCCTTTTCTAACAACTGCTCGGATCAAATCATTTTCATTAAGTGCAATGACAAACGGTGCAAGCATTACGGATCTGTTTCTGTCACCTGTGCCTACGCCCCAAGTTGTACTCGATTTTGCAATTTGCGTCCAAGTAGTTCCATTGTTAGTAGATCTCTGAACAATGAAATCCAAAGCTGCAACGCAAGTAGCCTCAGTTGCATACGTTGTACAATTTGTTTGAACCCTAGGATTGTAACCAACATAACCTGCAATTTCATATGTTCCCGATGATAATATCTTGAAATTATTATTAGCCAGAGAAACTCGGTTTCCAACATCTACATTCATAGCTCCAGTAGCAGATGCATCGAAATTTACAACAATGCTATTTCCATTATTAAAATTAGTCTTATCCAAAGCCTGCATTCCTGTATTTGCAACAATAAAAATCTGTGCATACAAGTTTTTTTTCACTTTTTCAGTAGTAGAAACATCAATCCAACTGGTTCCATTCCAGAAATAAAATGTATTGGCTTCAATCGCTGAATCTGTTGCAGAGTTGGTTGTATTATAAACAATTAATCCAACCGCCGGACTTGCAATGGTAACTACATCAGTTTTGTTTTGCAGTGCAACGCGAGGAATCAAAACACCTTTTTTATTATTGCTTGCCAAAGAGCTGACATCCAAATCTAAAAGTGCAGAAGAATTCGGAGTTGCTGTTCCAATTCCAATGCCCTGTGCAGATAATTTTCCTGACAATATTAACGCCGAGAAAGCAAAAAATGTTGTTTTTGATATATTGAATAATCTATTGTAAATCATAATCTAAAAGTATCATTGTTAAGCTTTTGGAAATGGGTATTTTGGTTGAAGTTGTCATTGTAGGAGGTGGACTTGTTGTATTATTTTCTCCGTGCAAAGCTGATTCATCTGTAATTCCGAAAGGATTTTGAACAACTAATCTCAGTCTTTGACCAGCTGTAAGATAAATTGGTGTGGAAATCAAAATAACTGTTTTCAAATAATTAGTAGCTTTTACCCCCCAAGCCGTTCGGTTTCCAATCACATCTGCCCAAGTGGCGCCGTTATCTGTAGATCTTTGAAGCTTCAAATTTAGAAAAGTTCCCCTCTGAGTTGCAGCAATAGTTGTACGATTGGGATTGTAATTAACATAAGCAGAAATCTCGTAAAGTCCTGTGACATTGACGGTAAAAACATCTCCCGATTTAGTAACTATATTTCCTGTACTGATAGCAACATCACTATCTGCAAAAGAAACCGGAATCCCACCATTGGCTGCGTTTGTATTATTAATGGTTGAATATGCCAAATCCTGCGTAGATCTTGAATTAAGACTATATATCTTGTTAGATAAATAATTTTGTAAAACCGAGGTCAAACCAAGATCTACCCACTGTGTACCATTCCAAAAATAATATCTATTAGCAAACACATTAGAAGGGTAAGTTCCTGCATCTACCGTATTATAAACAAGCAAACCAACTGCAGGACTAGGAATAGTAGTCGTGTCAGTATTACTTGCCAGTGCAACTCTTGGTCCTAGAAATCCTTTCTTACTTCCAGTTGCCAAATTATTCGTATTGATTTCTAGAGCTGCCGAAGGCGAGACTTGACTGGTCTGTATTCCTACTTGGGCTGATAAAAAACCAGAAAAGAAAATAAAACAAACTTTTATTAAATATCTATTCATAATGCTATTTGTTGCAAGAAACAAAATTTATTCCAAAAAAAAGCCCATAGAATAAGAAAAATTAAACCCGAGACCACATTTAATATTAAATTAATGATAGATAAAATTATCAAGCGATAATCAATTATTATTAAATTATTCTAAAATATACAGTAACCTAAAAATTCCGTAATTTCGTGCTCTGATTTTTTTCTATAATCAAACTATGAGTGAAGAAAAAGAGATGTCCTTCCTTGGACATATTGGAGAACTGAGATCCCATCTTGTAAGATCTATTTTAGCGATTGTCGTTTTAGCGATTGTTATTGGTTTTAATATCAATTGGGTAATGGATCATATCTTTTTTGGTCCTACAAGAAATGACTTTTTGACTTTCAGAATTGTGAATCATTTTTCCAGAGAATTGACGGGAAATGACAGTTTTATTCTGCCAGCACAATTTAGTGTTCAACAGAAACAGTTGTTTCAGCAATTCAATGTGATGATGGCGGTTTCCATATTTTCAGGTGTTGTTTTAGCTTTTCCTTATATCGTTTGGGAAATCTGGAAATTCATCAGTCCTGCTCTGATGCCGAATGAGAAAAAGAATTCGATTTTTTATATCAATGCAATTTGGATCTTGTTTATGACCGGCGTTTTGACTGGTTATTTCTTGATTTTACCTTTTGCCATCAACTTCGGTTTGTTGTTCAAAGTTTCAGATAATATCGTTCAGTTATTTGACTTGTCAGATTATACTACTCTGTTCTTACAAGTTACAATGGGAATGGGCGTAGTTTTTCTTTTTCCCATTGCGGTTTACATCTTAACATCAATAGGCATTCTCACTCCAAAATTCCTTAGAACCTATAGAAGACACGCCATCGTTTTGATTATGGTGGTTGCAGCAATTATCACTCCTGCTGATGTTTTGAGTATGATGGCAGCAGCACTTCCACTGGTTTTACTTTATGAAATAAGTGTGGTAATGTCCAATGTCATTTACAAGAAAATGCAGAAAAAAAGCACCTAATTATTTGAATCACAATAATTAACTTGAAAGCATCGGTAAATAAACTGATGCTTTTTTTATACTTTTACAATACATTATTCGTTCTGCGTGATGTTTTACTATTACAAAGATTAGAAGTCACATTTTTCAAGGTTAAAATTTCAAAAAATGCAAGATGCTGGTAATAGATTTTAGTATATTCAAAGAAAAAAAAACGGAAAATCTAAAATATCAGATTTTCCGTCAATAAGGGAGATTTTATTTAGTTTATTTTAACGCTTCAATTGCAGCTTCGTAGTTTGGCTCCTGTCCTACTTCAGGGACTTGTTCTGTATAGATTACTGTTCCTTTTTCATCTAAAACAACAACTGCTCTGCTCAGTAATCCTCTCAAAGGAGAATCATCCAAAGTAACACCATAATCTTCTCCAAAATTCCCTCTGAAATCTGACAAAACTTCTACATTATCAAGACCTTCTGCAGCACAAAATCTGTTAAGCGCAAAAGGTAAATCTCTAGAAACGTTTATTACAACAGTATTTTCCAATGAGCTCGCTTCTTTATTGAATTGTCTTGCAGATGCAGCACAAACACCTGTGTCGATACTTGGAAAGATGTTTAACAATACTTTTTTACCTGTGTAATCTGCCAAATGTTTCTCAGATAAATCTGCTCCAACTAAAGTAAACTCTTGAGCAACAGTTCCAACTTCTGGTAAACTTCCTACAGTATTGATAGGACTTCCTTTAAATGTAATTTGTGACATTGTTTTTATATTTTCCTCAAAGTTAATATTAGATTTTTCCCGACCAAAAATTATTTCTGATTTTAATAAATCTTTAACTTGATATGTCATAAATCACTATTTAAATCTAACAAAAATCACTAAATTTGTATGTTTTGAAAAAACAGTAAATAAAATCAACTACTATAATGTCAGAAAAATCAAAAATTATCTACACGCTTACGGATGAAGCGCCAATGTTGGCAACGCATTCTTTTTTGCCTATTGTTAAGGCTTTTACTTCGGTTGCAGACATTAACATTGTTCCAAAAGACATTTCACTTTCAGGGAGAATATTGGCTAACTTTCCAGAATTCTTGACAGATGACCAAAAAATCGGCGATGCTTTGTCGGAACTTGGAGAATTGGCAACAACTCCGGAAGCAAACATTATTAAATTACCAAATATTTCCGCTTCTGTTCCGCAGTTAGACGAAGCGATTGCTGAGTTACAATCGAAAGGTTTCGCAGTTCCAAATTATCCTGCTGAACCTAAAAATGACGAAGAAGAAGCAATTAAAGCTAAATATGCTAAAGTCCTTGGTTCTGCAGTAAATCCTGTTCTAAGAGAAGGAAATTCTGACAGACGCGCACCAAAAGCTGTTAAAAACTATGCAAAAGCAAATCCTCACAAAATGGGAGATTGGGCTTCTGACAGCAAAACAGATGTTGCGCATATGACAAGCGGAGATTTCTATGGGACTGAAACTTCTACAACTGTTGAAAACGATTCTAAATTCAAGATTGTTTTCTTCGGAAATGACGGTTCTGAAAAAGTTCTTAAAGATTTCGCAAACCTTAAAGCTGGTGAAGTAATCGATTCTTCTGTGATGAACCTTAATTCATTGAAAGCTTTTGTTCAAACAGCAATAGATGAAGCGAAACAAAGAGGTGTGATTCTTTCGGCGCATTTGAAAGCTACGATGATGAAAATCTCTGACCCAATTATTTTTGGAGCTATTGTAGAGACTTTCTTCAAAGATGTATTTACTAAATATGCGGAGACTTTCAAATCACTAGATATCAATCCAAACAACGGATTACAAAATCTTTATGATAAAATTGCTGGAATTCCTCAGGAAGCTGATATCAAAGCTGATATTGATAAAGCTTTTGCTGAAGGTCCAAAAGTAGCAATGGTAAATTCTGACAAAGGCATTACGAATTTCCACGTTCCTTCTGACATCATTGTGGATGCATCTATGGCTGCATTAATCAGAAATGGCGGAAAAATGTGGGACAAAACTGGTGCAGAAGATGACACAGTTGCGATTATCCCAGACCGTTCTTATGCAGGTTTCTATCAAGCTGCAATTGATGATATGAAAGCTAACGGAAAACTCGACCCAACAACTATGGGTTCTGTTCCGAATGTTGGTTTGATGGCTCAAAAAGCGGAAGAATATGGTTCTCACGACAAAACTTTCCAAGCGGAAGCTGATGGAACTGTAAAAGTTCTTGACGAAAATGGAAACACGTTGCTTGAACAAAAAGTGGAAAAATCTGACATCTTCAGAATGTGTCAAACTAAAGATGCACCAATTCAGGATTGGGTAAAATTAGCTGTAAACAGAGCAAGATTATCTGATACACCTGCGATTTTCTGGTTAGATAAAGCAAGAGCTCACGACAGAGAAATCATCAAAAAAGTTGAGAAATATCTTAAAGATTACGATACAACTGGTCTTGACATCAGAATTCTAGATGTGAAAGATGCAATGACAGAAACGCTTAAAAGAGCGAGAGATGGTAAAGATACAATCTCAGTTTCTGGAAACGTTTTGAGAGATTATTTGACCGATCTATTCCCTATTTTGGAATTAGGAACTTCTGCAAAAATGTTGTCTATAGTTCCATTGATGAACGGGGGCGGTTTGTTCGAAACCGGAGCGGGAGGTTCTGCTCCTAAACACATCGAGCAGTTTATAGAAGAAGGTTATTTGAGATGGGATTCTTTAGGTGAATTCTTGGCGTTACAGGCTTCTTTGGAACATTTGGCTCAGACTCAAGATAATCCGAAAGCTCAGATTTTGGCTGATGCTTTGGACGAAGCTAATGCTAAATTTTTAGCAGAAGACAAATCTCCAGGAAGAAAATTAGGAACAATCGATAACAGAGGTTCGCATTTTTACCTAGCAACTTATTGGGCAGAAGCATTGGCGAATCAAACTAAAGATGCTGATATTGCGGCTAAATTTGCGCCTGTTGCAAAAGCTTTGACAGAAAACGAAAACAAAATCAATGATGAGCTGATTGGGGCACAAGGCAAGCCACAGGAAATTGATGGTTATTACAGACCAGATTTTGCAAAAACTGATGCTGCAATGAGACCGTCTAGAACTCTTAATGAAATCGTCAACGGAATCTAATTTGATTCTTGTTAAATTTTACATAAAACCCTTGGCAAATGCTGAGGGTTTTCTTTTGTTTGAGTAATTTGCATAAGAAATTAATTTTACGTTCTCAGAATGAAAAAAATCTTCATTTGTTGTCTTTATGCAGCCGGAATCTCTGTTTTCAATGCACAGGGGAAAATTGACAAAGCCATAGAAAATCTTGAAAAAAATTACTTTCAGGAAAAAGTTTATATTCTGACGGACAAAGACCAATATGTTGTTGGCGATAATATCTATTTTAAATCGTTTGTTTTTAATGGATACTCGCGAGCAGAAGCGCCTACGACTCTTTTTGTAGAACTCTATGACCACCAGAAAAATCTGATAGATAAAAGAACTGTCTATCTTGCGAATGGCGAAGGAGACGGAACATTCAACCTTACCAATGCGCTGAAGGAAGATGTGTATTATATAAGAGCCTACACAACCTGGATGGCAAATTTTCCGGAGGAATTTAATTATCTTAAAATAGTTCCTATTTACAATCCAAACTCCGAGCAGAAATTGGTTCTTGATAAAAACACTAAGTGGACAGCAGGTGTTTTTCCAGAAGGTGGCACTTTTATCAATAA
>DLND01000083.1 GCA_002476905.1 Flavobacteriales bacterium UBA7519 | reverse complement strand
CCGTTCCAAAAGACATTTTTGGCTGAATCACGATCTCGTGCATTTGAGGATTCGGTTCGTGGAATTCTGCGCGAATCAAAACTTTATCTTCCACATTTATTGGGGAAAAATTCTTTTCCCATTCCTCATTCCAGTTGATATTTGGCATTTCTTCGTAAGAATATTGGATTTTCACATTGTCATTTTGAAAAAGCGGAATATTCTTCAATTCATTTTCATTGAAAATATCTTTCTGAATGTAGCCCAAAACACCGTCATATTCTTCGGTAAAGCTGTCAAAACCGATTTCTATCAGTTCTGCCATCAGTATTTCGTTCCAGGGTTGTAAAGGATTTATTTTAAAATTGAATTCTAAGTAAGCTGCCATTGTATAATTTTTTGCAAATTTAATTGATTTAGAATCTATTTATACTTATTTTGAGAAATTAACCACATAGACACATAGTTTATCTAAAAATAAACAGACCAAATAGTTTTTCTGTATGCCTATGTGATTGAAATTTTAATTCATTTTAATCTGATAAGTAAATCCTAGATGAAACCATCTTCCCGGCATCGGAACCAGATTAGATTCTGTGTATTTGGTATTTGTAAGGTTATTAATTAAGACATAAAAATTTAAGTCTTTGATTCGGAAATTAAGTTGCTCATCCAAAATATTATAACTGCCAAGATTCACACGTTCAGAGTATTTATAAATCAACTGATTGCTGAAAAACTTTAGGAATCTCAAATCCAATTGAGCAACAAATTGGTGTTTCAGATTCTGCAAAGAGAAACGGGAATATTTCATTTCATCTCTGTATTTATTATCCAGATAGGTATAAGCCAAACGGTAGTTCAGAAACGCAAATGGCTGATGTCTGAACTCCGTTTCAAAACCTTTCAGATCTATTTTTGCAATATTCACGGCTTTCCAAGGATCCGTTGAGCTGTCTTTTTGCCAGTCTATTCCATTGGTTGTGTTTCTGATAAAACCGCTGATTTTCGCCAATATTTTTTGATCTTGAAAACGATAGCCCAGCTCGGAAGAAACTGCATTTTCCGGAACCAGACCAGGATTTCCTTTTTCTGCTGGACTGCTGTAATACAAATCTGTAAAAGTCGGGATTCTAAAACCTTTTGATATCGCACCGAAAATCTTGTGATTTTGATTAAAAATATAGCCCAAATCTACGCCTGGATAGAAAAAATTACCACCCAAATAATTGGCCCAGCTTGCGCCTGGATTAACTTCTAGCTTCTGATCGAAAAATTTGACTTGATGCTCAAAAAATACCTGTGTCACATCTCTTTTTCTCTCGCCAAGATTACTGCTGGTCAAAAATTCTTTTCTGTAATCTATTCCTACACTTGTGATTCCTATAGGTGATTCGTAGGAAGCATTTACGGTTCCTCCTACATTGTTCCCGATGTGCATATTTCTGTAGAATGAGGGATTCTCACGCTTAAGAAGATACATATCCTGACCTCTTCTCCAATAAACACTAGAATTAACCGAAAGATTACTGAATTTCTGCTCATATTGCAAACTTACAACGGAAGACTGCATTTCCTCATATTGATTGGTGTATGCTGGTGACGCATAGAAACCGTTTGCTCCAAATTTCTTCTCAGAAAAACCTGCTTGCAAACCGATACTTCCGTTGCTAATCTTTAGTTTGTTCTGATAAAAATAATTCTGTATTTTATAATCTGTATTATATCTGTAACCGTCTGAAGCACCACTGCTTACCTGGAAAAGATTCGTAAATTTTTCTGTCCCAAATGTCCCAGATGCCGACAAATCGTAGGTTTTAAAATCACCGCCTTGAGCTTTCACCGTTACCTGTTCTTGTGAAGATGTTTTGGTAACGATATTGATAACACCCGCAAAAACATTTTGCCCATATAACTTTGCAGATGAACCTTTGATGATCTCGATGCGTTCCACCGCCGAAATATCAAATGGAATATTGAATGTGTTGTGACCCGTTTGCGAATCATTCATCCTGATACCATTAATCAAAATCAAAACCTGTTCAAAAGAACTTCCTCTGATCCCGATATCACTCTGCACACCATTGGAACCGCGTCGCCTGATATCCAAACCCGAATAAAACTGGAGTAATTCATCAATACTTGTTGCCGGACTGTTCTCGATTTGCTTTTTGGTGATAACGGTGACATTTTCATTCACATCATTATGCGAAACCGACAAAAAACGACCTTGGAGATCTACTCTTTCTATATTATTTTCCTGATTCTGCGCCATTGCACTGATGCACAAACCACAGCTTAACAAAGTTGTAAAAGTTCTTTTCATATATAATTCTTATAAGTTCAAAAAGCTTAATTCTATTAGTTGAAATTCACTTTTTGAATAATTGGGCGCTAATTTAGAAATTAACATTAAGCTGCAATCAAATTAATTGAGAAACTTAAAATGTAATTTGAAAACTTACCCGAAAACGATTTAATTTTACGTAAATTTGCTAGTCTTATTTTTACTATGGCTACAGCTTCTGAAATCGATATCAAAAAATATATTTTCGTAAAAAACGCACACCTTAACAACCTGAAACACATAGACGTTCTGATTCCTAAGAATAAACTGATTGTGATTACAGGTGTATCCGGAAGTGGAAAATCTTCACTGGCTTTCGACACGATTTATGCCGAAGGACAAAGGCGTTACGTGGAAAGTCTCAGTTCCTATGCCCGTCAGTTTTTGGGCAAATTAGAAAAACCGAAAATCGATGACATCAAAGGTTTGGCACCATCGATTGCAATTCAGCAGAAAGTGATATCGTCCAATCCGCGTTCTACGGTTGGGACTTCTACGGAGATTTACGATTATATGAAATTGCTGTACGCCAGAGTTGGAAGAACCTTTTCACCAATTTCAGGTGAGGAAGTTAAAAAAGACAGCGTAACAGATGTTATTGATTTCATCAAGAATTCTAAAAAAGATTCAACTTTTTTATTGTTGACACCTTTGACATTTGAAGTTAAAACATTTGCTGAATTATTGAAAACGCTTAAAGTTTCAGGTTTCACGAGGTTGGAAGTGAATGGAAATCTTGCAGGAATTGAGGATTTGGAATCTTTCGGATTTACACCGGAAAAAGATATGACGATTAATTTGGTCATTGATAGATTCAGTTATGAGGAAGATGAGAATTTCCTGCAACGTTTGGCAGATTCTATCCAAATGGCTTTCTACGAAGGTCACGGCTATTGTTCACTTAAAAATACAGACACGGGAAAAATCCGTGAGTTTTCTAATAAATTTGAATTAGACGGCATCGTTTTCAACGAACCAAATGTTCATTATTTCAGTTTCAACAATCCTTACGGCGCTTGTCCAACTTGCGAAGGTTACGGAAAAGTGATTGGAATTGATGAAGATTTGGTAATCCCAAACAAAAACCTGTCGCTTCACGAAGATGCAGTCGCTTCCTGGAAAGGCGAAAGTATGAGCGAATGGAAAAAGGATTTCATCAAAAAAGCTAAAGATTTCCCGATTCATAAGCCTTATCATCAGTTAACCAAAGAGCAGAAGCAATACCTGTGGAGAGGTGACAAAACAAGAAATTTCCCAAGCATTGATAATTTCTTTAAAATGCTGGAAGAAAATCTTTATAAAATCCAGTATCGTGTGATGCTTTCACGTTATCGCGGCAAGACCATTTGCCCAACCTGTGAAGGTCTCAGATTACGAGAAGAAACAAGCTGGGTGAAGATTGACGGACACAACATTCAGTCTTTGATTGAATTACCTTTGGACGAATTGCTTCCACTAATCAAATCTTTAAAACTCAACGACCACGACAGAGAAATCGCCAAACGTCTGACTTACGAAATCGAAACCAGATTGGAGTTTTTGACGAAAGTTGGTTTGGGATATTTAACATTAAACCGAACATCCAACACGCTTTCTGGTGGAGAAAGTCAAAGAATTAATCTGGCGACGAGTTTAGGAAGTTCATTGGTTGGTTCTATTTATATTCTGGATGAACCAAGTATTGGTCTGCATTCCCGAGATACAGAAAATCTGATTGGTGTTTTGAAACAACTTCGAGACCTTGGAAATACCGTAATTGTTGTAGAACACGACGAAGATGTGATGCGAGAAGCAGATTACATCATCGATATTGGTCCAGAAGCGGGTTATCTTGGTGGAGATTTGGTTTTCAGCGGCGATTATAAGGAAATGTTGAAAGCGGATACTTTGACCGCCAAATATCTGAATGGCGATTTGGAAATCGAAGTTCCTGCCAAACGAAGAAAAACAAAAGAATTTATAGCGATAAAAGGCGCTCGTCAAAATAACCTGAAGAATGTAGATGTGAATGTTCCGTTGGAATGTCTGACGGTGATCACAGGTGTTTCTGGAAGTGGAAAATCGACTTTGATGAAAGAAGTGATGACCAATGCAATTCAGATTCAGCTCGGAATGGGTGGCAAAAAAGCGGATTATGATTCGGTGGAATTTCCTTCAAGATTGATTCAGAATATTGAACTGATTGACCAAAATCCGATTGGAAAATCATCTCGTTCCAATCCTGTCACCTACCTGAAAGCTTATGACGACATTCGTGACCTTTTTGCAAAACAAAAATCAGCGAAAGTTCAAGGTTTGAAACCGAAGCATTTCTCCTTCAATGTAGATGGCGGAAGATGTGACGAATGTAAAGGTGATGGCGTTATCACAGTATCAATGCAGTTTATGGCAGACATCGAGCTAGAATGTGAACATTGCCACGGAACGCGTTTCAAAAAAGAAATCCTCGAAATCAAATACGACGAGAAAAATATTTCCGATATTCTTCATATGACCGTTGACGAAGCGTTGGAATTCTTCAAGGAAAACCACGAAGAAAAAATCGCAACCAAACTGAAACCTTTGCATGATGTTGGTTTGGGTTATCTCCAACTCGGTCAGTCCTCTTCTACCCTTTCAGGTGGCGAAGCGCAGAGAGTTAAGTTGGCCTCTTTTCTTGTGAAAGGTGTAACGACAGAAAAAACTTTGTTTGTATTTGACGAACCTTCAACCGGTTTGCATTTCCATGATATCAAGAAATTGCTGACATCACTTCAGGCATTGATAGAATTAGGACATTCGGTGGTCGTCATTGAACACCAACCTGACATTATTAAATGTGCCGACCACATTATCGACGTTGGCCCCAATGCCGGAAAATACGGTGGAGAAATTGTTTTCACTGGAACTCCTGAAGATTTGATTAAAGAGA
>DLND01000055.1 GCA_002476905.1 Flavobacteriales bacterium UBA7519 | reverse complement strand
AGAAAAGAAAAATCTGAAAGCTGGTGACGGAATATACGTTACAGAAGTTACAGGAAATAGTGGCGCTGAGGATGCAGGAATAAGAACTGGAGATATTATTACAAAAATTGATGGTACCAACATCGGAAGCTTTGCGGATCTTTCATTTGCAATTGGCAGCAGAAGACCAGGAGATAAGGTAACAGTGACATATACCAGAAATGGTAAACCAAATACTGTAACTGTTACCCTAAAAGATCAAAAAGGCGGAACGTCTTCTAGAAGCAAAGAGGATTTGACCGTGAGTGAGAAAATTGGATCTGAGTTCGAACCATTGAGCGACAGAGTAAAAACAAATTATGGCCTGGAAAGTGGCGTACTTGCAAAAAATGTAGCAGAAGATGGTGAAATGGACAAAATAGGTGTGGTTGATAATTTTATCGTGATGGAAATCAATGGGAAACCGGTTAACTCGCAAAAAGATGTAGAAAAAATACTGAATGGCTACAAAGGAAATGTGCAGGTGAAGTATGTGGACAGCTATGGAAGAATTACTACCAGAGGATTCAAAATGCCTTAATATTAATAACAAATAATTTTAGAAACCAATCTTAATCAGATTGGTTTTTTTGTTTTAACCCAGCAAAAAAGATACTTTTGCACTCCTACAAAATGAAACTTTTCAATTCTTATATCAACACTTTCAAAGGACTTTCCAGAGAAGCCTGGATGTTGTCCATCGTGATGCTCATCAACCGTTCTGGTTCGATGGTTTTGCCGTTTTTAGGTGTTTATATGACAGACCATTTGAAGTTTTCCTTGGAAAATACAGGGATTGTGTTGAGTTTTTACGGAATTGGTTCCGTGTTAGGTTCTTGGTTGGGAGGATTTTTGACTGATAAATTTGGGGAATATTATATCCAAAGTTGGAGTCTGTTTCTCAGTGCACCGATATTTATTATTATGCCATTTTTTTCAAGTGTGGAAATGATGGCTTTATTAATTTTTCTACAAAGTTCCATCAGTGATACATTTCGTCCAGCGAACTCGGTGGCGATTACAAAATACGCAAGACCTGAGAATCTGACCAAAGCTTTTTCCCTAAACCGAATGGCTATAAATCTAGGTTTCTCAATTGGTCCTGCTTTGGGCGGAATCTTGTCGGGAATTTCTTATAATTTCCTTTTCATTGTTAATGGAATCGGGGCTGTGACTGCTGGAATTATCTACGTTATATTTTTCCGAAGACGCAATAAAATGTTCCGAGAGAAAAAGAAATTAGAACCTACAAAAACCATAGAAAAGACGGTTACAAAATCTCCTTACAAAGATTATCCATTTTTGCTTTACAGTTTTCTGTGTGCGGTTTTTGCTGTTTGTTTCTTCCAGTTTTTCAATACCATCCCGCTTTTTTATAAGGATGTTGCGAAGCTGGATCAAAGCACCATCGGTTTCATTTTAGGTTATAGCGGCTTCATTATCGTATTGTTGGAGATGCCTTTGGTAAGTCTTGCAGAACGGGTTTTGAAGATTCCGCAAATCTTATCTATTGGGATTATAATGTCCGGTGTTTCGTACCTGCTACTACTTTTTGGAAGTAACATTCCGTTGCTTTTGTTATCGATGTCGATACTATCTATTGCAGAGATTTGGGTTCTTCCTTTTATGTCAACTGTTACGGCTTTGCGTGCTGAGAGAGGAAACAAAGGTGCGTATATGGGACTGAACGGGATTGCATTTTCTTTCTCCTTTATTTTCACACCGTTTTTGGGAACTTATGTTGTGAGCCACTTTGGTTTTGATAGTCTTTGGATTGGTTCGTTTGCTATTTTAATGGTTACAGCTTTTCTAATTTTTTGGATCACTAAAAAAATGATAAAATAGCAAAAAAGCTTTCTCCATAATGGGGAAAGCTTTTTGCTATTTTGGAATATGCACTAAAAATTGAATTATTTGCTTTTAACAAACTCTACATATACGGCAACATCCACATCTTTTGCAACACCTGCACCTGTTGGATCATAACTGATATTATAATCTAATCTGTTAACTCTGAAAGTGGTCTGGAAACCTAATTTCTCATTTCCTTGCTGATCTTTGCTCTTACCACCATAAACAGCAGTTACAGTAACTGGTTTTGTAACATTTTTGATTGTTAACTTTCCTTTCAACTGATAAGTATTTCCTTTTAATTTTTTGATAGAAGTACTTTCAAATTTCATAGTAGGAAATTTTTCTGCATCAAAGAAATCTGCACTTTTCAAGTGATTATCACGCATCTCAACACCTGTATTTACAGAAGCTGTGTTAACAGTAAAATCAAATTTTGCATTGCTAAGATCATCAGCAGTCGTTACAACTTTTCCTTCAAACTTATCAAAACGCCCTTGTACAAAGCTAATTCCCATGTGTTTGATGTTAAAATTGAACGAAGAATGCATTGGATCAACATTCCAAGTAGTTTGCGAAAATCCTAAAATACTGATTGTTGCAAATAAAAACGATAAGAATAACTTTTTCATAATGAATTGTTTTTTTTTTATTTATTAATACCACAAAGTTAGATGCTTAAAAGGTTTTAATTAATTGATGTAGGTTAATAAAAGCTTTATTCATAAAAAAAACTATTTTTGTTCAATTCAATTTTGAACAATGAATCCGGGAACTGTTTTACTATTATTCGTTTTTGCCTATTTTATCGGGCTTTTGGTCATCTCTTATTTTACAAGTCGCAACTCAGACAACCAGTCTTTTTTTATTGGAAACAAAAAAAGTAAATGGTGGCTGGTAGCGTTTGGGATGATTGGAACATCACTTTCGGGCGTAACTTTTATCTCGGTTCCGGGAACAGTTGGGAAATTTTTAGGAGGCGAAAATCCTTTTGGTGGTTTCGAATATTATATGATGGTAATTGGGTTTTTCATCGGTTACTTCATCGTTGCAGGGATTCTGCTTCCACTCTATTACCGGATGAATCTGACCTCAATTTATACTTATCTGGGGAAACGTTTCAATGTTGAGGCACATAAGATTGGTTCTGTATTTTTCATTATTTCGAGAGCAATTGGTGCGACGGCGAGATTGTATCTGGTGGTTAATATTCTTCAGATTTTTTTATTGGAAAATCTTGGTGTTCCTTTTTGGGTAACGGCTTTTGTGTTGCTTCTGATGATTTTGCTTTACACGTTTGAAGGCGGCGTGAAGACGATTGTAATTACCGATACGTTGCAAACTTCTTTTATGATTATCAGTTTGTTTGCATGTATTGTTTATATTTTATCAAATCTTAATCTGTCTTTTGGGGAAGCATTCTCTATTCTGGAACAGAAGCAATACACACATTTTATCAACACGGATGTGAATTCTAAAACATTTTTCCTAAAAACGATTCTGGGTGGAATGTTCATTACGATTGCAATGACAGGTCTTGACCAAGAAATGATGCAGAAAAATATCTCGGTGGATAACCTGAAAAACTCGAAAAAGAATATGTTGACGTTTGCCGGAACTTTGCTTTTCGTGAATCTGGCGTTCTTGTTTTTAGGCGGTCTGCTTTATCTTTTTGCAATGCAACACGGCGCAGATTACGGACAAATCTCGACGATGGTGGACGGAAAAGAAGTGATTACGAATACTTTTGGATTCAAAGATTCTGCGGGTCAAATCAAAAATATAATGGGCGACGACCTGTTCCCTGCTCTATCCCTACAAGGGCATTTCCCGATGGCGCTTTCTGTGATTTTCATCATTGGTTTGATTTCCGCTCTGTTTCCTTCTGCTGATGGTGCTTTGACGGCGGTTACGAGTTCTTATTGTGTGGACTTATTAAACCTGAACGAAGACCAGCAAAAAACCGAGAAACAAAAGAAACATCTGAGAATGAAAGTTCATTTGACCTTTACTGTGATTTTCTTTGCCTTGATAATGGTTTTCAAAGCGATTAATGATAAATCGATTGTTTATCTGATAATGGAAATTGCGGGTTACACTTATGGGCCGTTGTTGGGATTATTTGCTTTCGGAATTTTGACGAAATATCAAATCACGAAGAAATATTCCATCTTGGCAGTGACGATTTTGGCGCCTGTTGTAACTTATCTGATTAATTATCTGGTAACAAATAATACAGATTACAGAATCGGTGTGGAGCTGATTATCCTGAATGGGTTTTTGACTTTTGTTGGGTTGTGGCTGGTGAGGTCTGAGAATTTAAAATTGGCTAATTAATTACTCTTAAATTGATGAACATATTACGTATTACAAAAACTATTATTTATTTAATTTTACTGATAGTCCTCAATTCTTGTTACACTTCCGCAGATTATGCTCTATTAAAAAAATCAGAAACAAAATCAAATGCAGTCTATGGAAAAATCCTTGTTTTGAAGAATAATAATCCGACTCAAGATGTTGTTTTTAATAAAATGATTACAGATGACTTTACCAATTTATTTGGACAAAATTTGACTCAAAAATTAAAGAATGATTATTTTGACAATTTCAAATTTTTACCAATCATCAATAAGGAATTATTAGAAAAAATAAAAATAGACAATCCGGATTTAGATTATATGATGTTTATCCGATTTATGACTACTGACTCTGATATTTCCAAACCAAAAACATTGCAAATTATTGATTATAAAGACATCAAATACAAACGAGAATACCACATATTATTCGATTTATACAATCTAAATACAAAGGAAAATATTTATTCTAATGAGGCTGTTTCTATATTAGAGAAATTAGATGCTTCGGGAATAACTCCTTCTGAATTGTCTCAGTTGAAGCAGACCTACAAAAAAATATTTAAGGATTTCGCGAAAAGTATTTCACAATGAAAACCCACACCACCAATTACACCAACACATTAATAGAAATCGCAGAAGATTCTCCGGTTTTGGCATCGGTAATTCCGGTTGTGAAAAATGATAAAAAGACGATTGCCAATTATCAATACGAGAAACTTTCCAAACATCCTCTGAAATATACTTCCGACGAATTACTCTTCGAAATTTTTGCGGAACGAAATGATATTTCGTCCTCAGAATTGGAACAAGAGAAACAAAATTATTTTTCAAAAGGTCAGGCTTGTCTGCGAACTTCGCCTTTAGCCAAGAAAAATGGATTTGGGATTTTTCATAATCAGAATTCGAAAGTCAAGTTGATTCCTGCTGAGTCGGAAGAATATCAGCAATTGTTGAAAGATGATTCTATCAAAAAAGTTAAGGCGATGAGGTCTAAAAAGTGATTGTTTGGAGGGCTTCGAGAGCCTCAGCCTGACAGACAATACGTATTTCATTAGTTAATTAGCTTGAGATTGTATGAAGTCTTCGACTCCGCTCAGACTGACATTGTCAATTAACTGTTAGTATTGGAGAGTCACACTGAGCTTGTCGAAGTGTTCCAATTAAAATAAAAAAATGAATTACAATTTTGAAATTAATTCTAATGGCGAAATCTCGCAACTATTTCTGAAAAATAATTGTTTTGATTTTCATTCAGCTTCTGAATTCATTAGGAATTTACCTTATCGACGAAACCTCAACAAAGATAATCTTGCGACAGTTTTCATTGACGAATACGGAACTTGCAGTACAAAACACGCTCTTCTGAAAATATTAGCCGAAGAAAATAATCAACCGCATTTTAAATTGATTCTCGGAATTTTCAAAATGAATGGAATCAATACGCCGAAAATCAAATCCGTTTTTGAGACTCTTCGAGAGCCTCAGAGTGACAAATTAGAATATATTCCAGAAGCGCATAATTATCTGAAATTCAAAAATCAGATTCTGGATTTCACAAAAAAAAACTCCTCCGAAAATGATTTTATCAATGACCTTTTGGAAGAAACAGAAATCCAACCTCATCAAATCAACCAATTCAAAATTGAATTCCATAAAAATTATCTGAAAAAATGGCTTTCAGAACATCCTGAAATTCATTATTCTTTAGACGAATTATGGAACATTCGTGAGCTGTGCATTGCGCATTTGTCTTAGATTTATTAATATACAATTATTGATTTAATCAATGCGCAGGCTCTATTATTGTTGCGAAAAAGCTTTATCATTGTTCTATGAAAAAGATTTTCGCCCTCACATTTCTTATTATTTCGACCTTATTTTTCAGTCAAGAAAAACGTCCGGTTTTGGATATTATGCTGACGAATTACGACTATCCTTATCCAGTTCATTTCCTCAATTTCAAAAGTCAGAATCAGGATTTGAAAATGGCTTATATGGACATCAAACCCGAAAAAACCATTGGAAAAACAGTTGTTCTGCTTCACGGAAAAAACTTCAATGGAGCCTATTGGAAAACAACGATTCAGGCTTTGACAAAAGAAGGCTATCGAGTGATTGTTCCTGACCAAATTGGATTTGGAAAGTCATCAAAACCTACAGAGTATCAATTCAGTTTTCAGCAATTGGCTCAAAATACGAAAGCCATTTTGGATGAATTGAAATTAGATAAAATTTATCTTTTGGGACATTCGATGGGTGGAATGCTGGCGACAAGATTTACATTAATGTATCCTACAACGGTTGAAAAATTAATTCTTGAAAATCCAATCGGATTGGAAGATTGGAAACTTGTTGCACCTTATGCATCTATCGATAAGAATTATCAAACCGAACTAAAAGCCGATTATGAATCTACCAAAAAATATCAAAACGGCTTCTATTACGACAACCAATGGAAACCAGAATATGACGAATGGGTTTATCTGTTGACAGGCTGGATAAAGTCTCCAGATTATCCAAAAGTGGCTTTGGTAAACGCTAAAACTTCGGATATGATTTTCACACAGCCAGTGGTTTATGAATTTCAAAATCTGAATCTTCCAACCTTATTAATTATCGGAACAAGAGACAGAACAGCCATAGGAAAAGCCAACGTAAAAGACCCGAAAATAGCTGAAACGATGGGACGATATGACTTATTGGGAAAAGCTACTCAACAAAAAATAAAAGGTTCAAAATTGGTAGAAATCGAGAATGTAGGACATCTTCCGCACATCGAAGTTTTTGACCAATTCATCAAACCTGTCAAAGAATTTTTGAAATAAAATATTTAAAATGAAAAAAAGATTAATTAAAAATACAGACTTAGAAATCGCTCCAATCAATTTTGGAGGCAATGTTTTTGGATGGACTTTGGATGAGAAAGAATCATTCAACATTCTTAATAAATTCACAGAAGGTGGATTCAACTTCATCGATACAGCCGACACTTATTCTTGGTGGGTTAATGGAAAAGGAGGACAATCCGAAGAAATCATCGGAAAATGGATGAAGGAAAGAAAAAATCGTCAGGATATTGTGCTCGCAACAAAAGTAGGTTCTGAAACCAAAGAACACGGCTTCGACATCAGTAAAAAACATATTTTAAAGTCTGTTGACGAATCTTTGAAACGTCTTGGAACAGACCACATCGATTTGTATTACACGCATTTTGATGATAACAAAACGCCAGTTGAAGAAACTTTATCGGCTTATGACGAAATTGTAAAAGCTGGGAAAGTCAGATACATCGCTGCTTCCAATGTTTCCCCTGAAAGATTAATTGAATCTTTTGAAGTGGCTGAGAAAAATAATTTCCCGAAATATGTTGCTCTTCAACCACATTATAATTTGGTGGAAAGAGAAAAATTCGAAACCGAATATGCACCATTGGTAGAAAAATTCGGATTAAGTGCATTTCCATACTGGTCTTTGGCTGCAGGTTTCTTAACCGGAAAATACAGAACTGAAGCCGATTTTGAAAAAACAACAAGAGGTGGCGGAATCAAAAAATATTTTGATGATAGAGGTAAAGCGGTTTTAGCAGCATTGGATAAAGTTTCCGAAAAACATCAATCTCAACCTGCAACTGTGGCTTTGGCTTGGCTTCTAGCAAATCCATTAATTACTGCGCCAATTGTAAGTGCTACAAGCGAAAGACAATTGCAAACGATTTTCGATGCTCCGAACTTGGAATTGGATTCGGAAGATTTGGAAATTCTTAATGAAGCGAGTAAATAATCGATGATAGAAGAACAATCGAAACTGAGTAAAGTTCAGGTTCTCGGGATGGCTGTCGTAGCAGGGATTTGTGTTTCAAATATCTACTATGCACAGCCAATTCTGCATCAGATTGCAGAAACATTTAAAGTTTCCGAAAGCAAAATGGGAATTATGGTCGGTTTGGGACAAGTCGGTTACGGCGCAGGATTATTGACCTTGGTTCCATTAGGAGACAAAGTCAATCGTAAGAATTTGATTCTGATTTTGCTGGCTATATTATTCTGTATTTTGGCAGCAATCGGACTGGTTTCCAATTATTATTTCATCTTTTTATTTAGTTTACTGCTTGGTTTGACCGCTGTCGCAGCACAGGTGATTTTACCAATGGCTGCAGAATTATCCGGTAATGAAAAAGGAAAAAATGTCGGGATTATTTTCACAGGAATTCTGGTCGGAATTCTGATGGCCAGAGTTTTCAGCGGTTATATTTCCGAATGGAGCAATTGGAAAATGGTCTATTATATTTCGGCTGTGTTTTCGGTTGTTTCATTGGCTTTTGTCTATTTCAAATTACCGAGTGTAAAACCCACGTTCAAAGACTCTTATTTTAAATTAATTTCATCCTCATTTTATCAGTTAAAACGATTTCCACAACTGAGATTATATGCAATAATGGGAGGAATTGCATTTTCCATTTTTTGCTCATTCTGGACAACGCTGACATTCCTTTTGGTAGAAAAACCTTACAATTATAGTTCTGACACCATCGGTCTTTTCGGAATGCTGGGAATTGCAGGCGCATTAGTTGCACCAATGATTGGAAAAGCTTCTGACAAAGGTGGTTCCGGCAAAACGCAATTGATTGCAAGTATTATTTTATTAGCAGGTTCGGTTATTATCTTTCTGTTTCCAAGTTATTTAATATCAATTATTTTGGCTGTAATTTTTATCGACGTTGGCGTGCAATCGATTCAAGTGACGAATGTGGCGTTGATTTACAGATTAGACCAAAAAGCGAACAGCAGAATCAATACGATTTATATGACTTCTTATTTTGCTGGCGGAGCCATCGGAACTTTTATTGGTTTGAAATGCTGGGAACTAGGCGGATGGAATTATGTAGGAATTCAACTCGTTGTGTTTAGTTTAATTGTATTTTTGATGAATATATTTAGAACATTTAAATCAAAATCAAATCAATAACAAAGAATATTATGAAAATTTCAATAAAATTATTAACTCTATTTTTGGGATTAAATCTGACAATAGCTCAAAACTTGAAATCCGTTACATATAAAGACGGCGAGCAAAAACTTTTGGGAATGGTTACATCTAATGCAGGAAAAAAACTTCCTGGCGTTTTGATTTTGCCAGCTTGGAAAGGCATTGATGAAGAAGCCAAAAATGCAGCTCTCGAATTACAAAAACAAGGTTACATCGCTTTTATTGCAGATATCTATGGAGAAGGAAATATTCCTACCGATAACGCTGCAGCTGCTAAAATCGCAGGAAGTTACAAGCAAGATTATAAAGCTTATCAGCGGAGGATTTCTGTGGCTTTGGAAGAACTAAAAAAGCAAGGTGCAAATCCTGAAAGAATTGCTGTAATTGGTTATTGCTTTGGAGGAACAGGAGCTTTGGAAACAGCGAGAGCTGGATTTCCAGTAGCTGGCGTCATCTCTATCCACGGCGGATTGGCAAAAGGAAATGACAGAATGAATGTCGCAATAAAAACCAAAGTTTTGGTAGAACATCCGGCTGACGATGAGAGTGTAAAACCTGAAGATTTGACTAATCTTATCGCCGAATTAAAAACAGGGAAAACGGATTTTCAAATTATCACGTATGCCAATTCAAAACACACATTCACCAATCCGGAATCTCCAGATTATAACGAAGTAATGGCAAAACGTGCGTGGAATCACACCTTAACATTCCTGAAAGAAATCCTGAAATAGAAATCAGATTAGAAAGATAGCCTTTTGAGTTGTCTTTTTTATTTTTTGATGAGTAATGAAACAATGTCCTGCAGGACTTTCTGAGAAACGAAATGCATAAAATCCAGTCGTTCCAAATGTGGCAGAAATAACTTCGAAGTCACTTCTTCATTTCCAATTCTTATCGTATAGAAAACTGTTCCTACATCTTTCCCATCTTCACCTTTTGATGGACCAGCAACACCAGTTGTAGAAACTGCAATATTGGTTTTGAATAAATTCTGACAGCCAATCGCCATTTCTGATGCAACTTGTTCACTCACCACTGTGAATTCTTCTACAGTTTTCGGATTGACATTCAAAAGGTCAATTTTCTTTTGAGTCGCATATGTTACAACGCTTCCCAAAAAATAACTGGAGCTTCCGGAAACCGACGTTATCAAATGTGCCAACTCTCCACCAGTACAACTCTCCGCAACTGAGATTGTTAGTTTTTTATCAGTCAATAATTCACCAAGAATTTTTTCGATTTTATCTTCCTGAGTCGCGATGATGTTTTCTCCAATCAGAGGAAATAACTTTGTGATTTCGTTTTCTAATTCTGCATTCAGCAATTCTTGTGAATTTCCGGAAGCTGTTAATCTTAATTTGACTCTTGTTCCAACTGGCAAATAAGACAAACTGATATGTTTTGGTAAAGCCAATTCCCATTCTTCAATGGTTTCTGACAAAATACTTTCCGGAATATCGACCACAGAAACAATTCTAGTTACGATATGATCAAGTGATAATTTTTCTTTCAGAAAAGGAATAATCTGATCTTTTACTAAAGGTTTCACTTCGTAAGGAACACCTGGTAAACTGAAACAATAAGTTCCATTCTTCTCCATAATCATACAAGGTGCGGTTCCAAAATAGTTGAGGAAAATATTAGCTTTGGACAGAACCATTGCCTGGTCTTTGTTATGTTCCAAAATCCAAAGTCGGTTTCTTTTTTCGAGGTAAGTTCTGAGATGTTCATAGATTTCGTCAGAGAAAGTCATCTCATCTTGGAAGAATTCAGCGTAGGCTTTTTTAGTGATATCGTCTTTTGTTGGTCCCAATCCACCTGTTGTAAAAACAACATCAGCCATTTCAAAAGCTTTCCCCAAAGTAGAAACAATCGCTTGTTCCTCATCCGGAATTGTAAAAATAGAAAGCACTTTTATCCCAATTTCTTTGAGTTGTGTTGCAATAAAATTGGAATTGGTATCAACGGTATTTCCCGAAAGGATTTCATCACCAATAGTAATCAGAACTGCTGTTTTCATAAAGACAAATTTCGGTAATATTTTAGATTTTCAACCACATAGACACATAGTTTTTTTTGATTAAATGGAGAAGCTGATTACTACGTTGTATTTTAAAAATTGATTTATCTCTATGTGCCTATGTGGTTTTATTTTATCTTTGGTTAAAATTGAGAGAATGAAATCATCTTTCTGGAACAACTATAGCAACATTATTCTGCTTCTCATCGGGATTTTCATCGGAAGTCTTGTCGGGATTTTCGCACCTGATTATGTAACTTATCTGAAACCAATTGGCGACATTTTCCTGAATTTGTTATTTGTAACAGTTATTCCATTAGTGTTTTTTGCGATTGTTTCCGCCATTTCCGGCATCGAGCAGCAAAATCAGTTGGGCAAAATCATCGGAACAATGGCATTGACTTTCTTGAGTTTCATTTTGATTTCGGCCACGTTTTGTATCATAATGGTTTACTTCTTCCCTACCGAAACGCCGAAAAACATTAGCGAAACCATATCTGAAAATCTTCAGAATAATGCCAATATCAATGACCAAATTGTAGGATTCTTCACCGTCAGTGAATTCTATCATTTGTTTTCGAGACAAAATATGCTTGCTTTGCTAGTCTTCTCATTTTTAGTTGGGATTTCCATCAGAAAATCAGGCGAAATGGGAAAAGTATTTCAAAACTTTATCCTTTCCGGAAACGAAGTAATGAAACAACTTTTGTTATTGATAATGAAAGTCGCTCCAATTGGATTAGGCGCTTATTTCGCTTACCAAGTCGGAACTATCGGACCTCAGCTTTTCGGATTTTACGCTAAACCTTTAGGATTGTATTATATTGCCGGAACTATTTATTTCATAGTATTTTTCAGTCTTTATGCTTTCATTTGGAAAGGAGGAAATGGCGTAAAAGCATTTTGGAAAGAAAGTCTTCTACCAACTTCAACCGCGATTAGTACTTGTAGCAGTTTAGCCACAATGCCTGTTGCGATAGAGTCTGCGAAAAGAATGGGTGTTCCTGCGTCCATCGCTAATGTTGTAATTGCGATTGGAATTACCATTCACAAAAACGGTTCGTCGATTTCTTCGATTATCAAGATTTATGTCGCTTTCCAATTGCTTGGCTGGAATTTTTTCGAACCAATGAATCTAATAATGGCTCTCGGAATCACTGTTTTCGTAAGCGCAGTCACTGGTGGAATCCCGAATGGTGGTTATATCGGAGAAATGCTGATGATTTCGGTTTACAAAATTCCGCCCGATGTAGTTCCTGCAGTCATCATTATCGGAACTTTGGTTGATCCTTTAGCAACGGTTCTTAACTCTGTCGGAAATATTCTGGCATCAATGATTGTCTCGAAGTTTGTGAAAACCGAAGCTGTTTAAATTTTTTAGGAGCTTTATCCCGCTGTTCACTATATCTTTTTTGTTTTCAAAATATTTGTCATTTAATCGGAGTAAGAATCAAGAAAACAAAAAAGGATGCCGTTCCCATCGGGGCTAGTTAGCAATTCGCTGGATTTTAGATGTCGGTGCTTCGCACCTTGAAATTAACTTAGGTTTTTCTACCAACATTTCGCCACTTCGTGGCTTCCCAAATCTTTAGCAAACTATTGACTTCGCTTTACAGGTTCTAAATTTTGTAACTCTTCTGAGGTAAATAATCTATACTGAACTTTGAAGGTTTTACCCAAAGGAGTTTCTAAAGAAAATCCACCAGGTCCCCAGCCATCCAAAACATCCAAGGTGAAGTGGGAGTATTTCCAATATTCGAACAGGTCGCGGTCTATCCAGAACTCGTGACCGTTGATAGTTCCAATCATTGCGTCGTTCATTCTTGGGAAATAGCCACCTTTCTCGAAACATTGTGGTTGAGTCCCTTCGCAACAGCCACCAGCTTGATAAAACATCAATTCGCCGTGTTTCTTTTCCAGTTCCCAGATGACTTCCAAAGCTTTTTCCGTCACAGAAAGTCTTGAGATTTTATCTTTGGTTTCCATATTTTATATTTTTTAAGGTTGATAATCACTTTGTCATTCAGAACGTAACGAAGTGGCGTGAAGAATCTATAAATAAAAAAGATTCCCCGTTCCTCGGAATGACAACCGTTTAAAATGGTATTAATAAAGTTAACAAAAACCCGACAAACAAAATCTGCCGGGCTTAAAACTCAAATAACAATAAATTAATTTTGTCCAGCGATGTCGAGAACGATACGTCCGTCGATTTGTCCAGCCTTCATCTTATCAAAAACATCGTTGATATCCTCCAGTTTTGCAGAAGTTACAGTTGCTTTCACCAAACCTTCGTTTGCAAAATCAAGTGCTTCCTGAAGGTCTTTTCTCGTTCCAACAATAGAACCTCTCACAGTAATTCTTTTAAGAACCGTTTGAAAAATCGGAAGTTCAAAAGAACCTGGTGGCAGACCATTGAGTGCAATCGTCCCTTTTCTTCTGAGAACATCTATCCCCTGCTTGAAAGCAATTGGAGAAACAGCAGTAATCAATGCGCCGTGCATTCCTCCAACTTCTTTGTGAAGATAAGTTCCCAGTTCGGTCTCTTTTGCATTCACAACCAAATCTGCACCTAATTTTTTAGCCAATTCCAATTTGTCATCTGCAACATCTATTGCCGCTACGTGCATTCCCATTGCTTTCGCATACTGAACTGCAACGTGTCCCAGTCCACCGATTCCGGAAATAGCAACCCATTCGCCTGGTTTTGTTTCGGTTTCTTTAAGTCCTTTATAAACGGTTACACCGGCGCAAAGAATCGGAGCGATTTCTAGGAAGTTGACATTATCTTTCAAATGTCCAACATATCTAGAATCTGCAATTACATATTCCGCAAATCCACCATCTACGCTGTAACCTCCGTTTTGCTGAGCCTTACAAAGTGTTTCCCATCCCGTGATACAATAATCGCAGCATCCACAAGCCGAATACAACCAAGGAACTCCTACTGCATCGCCTTCTTTTACCTGAGCTTCAGGACCGCAAGCTACCACAATCCCCACACCTTCGTGTCCAGGAATAAGAGGCATCTTTGGTTTTGCTGGCCAGTCGCCGTCTACAGCGTGCAAATCTGTATGGCAAACGCCACAGGCAATTACTTTTACTAATACTTCATAGCGTCCAGGTTCTCTTACCGGAACTTCCATAATTTTTAATGGCTATCCGTAACCTTGCACGACTGCCGCTTTCATTGTTTTTGGAATCATAATTTAGTTTTTAAAATGGTTAATTATTATTGTTTTTATTGTTATTTGATGTTCCAAATTTCTATCAATGTGTCATTTGCGTGAGGGATTGTAAGGGTTGCGAGGAACGAGCAAGTGCGAAATGAAATGCAGCACCGGATCCGCCAGAGGCGGAGAAGCCCTGAAAAGCCCGACCGCCGCCCTGGACATAGCCAAGGCAAGCGGGCACGCCCTCAAAAAACACAACTAATTCTTAGAAGAATCCTAATTTGTTTTTGTTATAGGATATCAACATATTTTTGGTTTGACGGTAGTGGTCTAGCATCATTTTGTGATTTTCTCTACCGATACCGGATTGTTTGTAACCTCCGAAAGGTGCTCCTGCAGGATAAGCGTGGTATTGGTTAACCCATACTCTACCAGCTTCGATATGACGCGGGATCTGATACAACTGATTGGCATCTCTTGTCCAAACGCCAGCGCCAAGACCGTAAATAGTATCATTTGCAATCTCTAAAGCTTCCGCTTCATCTTTGAAAGTCGTGAACGCCACAACTGGTCCGAAAATCTCTTCCTGGAAGATTCTCATCTTATTGTTTCCTTTGAAGATGGTTGGCTGGATATAGTAACCGTTCTCAAGGCCTTCTCCAACATTGTTAACATCACCACCTACAAGTACTTCCGCGCCTTCTTCTTTACCTAACTTAATGTAAGACAATATTTTATCTTGTTGGATCTGAGAAGCCTGTGCCCCCATCATCACAGTCTTATCCAACGGATTACCCGTTTTGATGGCTTTTACTCTCTCCACGACTTTGGCGATGAATTTGTCAGCAATATCTTCCTGAACCAACAGTCTTGACGGGCAGGTACAGATCTCACCTTGGTTAAGACAGAAAAGGACTGCGCCTTCTACCGCTTTATCAAGGAACTCATCATCTGCGTCCATTACTGAGTTGAAGAATACATTAGGTGACTTANNAATTCCAATGTTACAGGAATGATATTTTCCGTAGCATATTGCATAACTAAACGTCCAGTTGCTGTAGATCCTGTGAAAGCCGCTTTGTTAACTTTTGGATTGGTCACCAAAGCTCTTCCCAATTCTGCCCCGAAACCATTCACGACGTTTATAACACCCGCTGGAAGCAAATCTCCAATCAATTCCATTAATATCATAATAGAAACAGGTGTGCTTTCTGCCGGTTTCAAAACTACGCAGTTACCAGCTGCCAAAGCTGGAGCGAGTTTCCAAACAGCCATTAGGATTGGGAAATTCCAAGGGATGATTTGTGCAATGACACCAAGTGGTTCTTGAACGATTAATGAAACTGTGTCTTTATCCAATTCATTGTGCGAACCTTCTTCTGCTCTAATTACTGAAGCAAAATATCTGAAATGGTCAATCGCCAAAGGAATATCTGCAGCTAGAGTTTCTCTTACCGCTTTTCCGTTATCAATAGTTTCTACAATTGCGATATATTCTAGGTTTTGCTCCATTCTATCCGCAATTTTGTTAAGGATAATACTTCTTTCTGTTGGAGAAGTATCTTTCCAAGTTTTGAAAGCTTCTGTCGCAGCATTAACTGCAGCTTCCAAGTCTTCTTTGTTAGAATGTGCTGCCTGTGTGAAAACTTTCCCGTTGATCGGAGAAACAACGTCAAAATATTGTCCACCAAGAGATGGTACAAATTTTCCACCAATGTAATTATCATACTTAGATTTGAACTCTGGCCAAGCTAAAGTTGTTGAGTTCTGTGTTTGTTCTGCTGTTGCGCTCATAATAATATTTGTTTTGTTATTAATAATCAGTTAACATTTGATTAAGGCTAAGTTAATTCCATAATCAACAAACAGAATAGCACAATTCTCCAAAAAAATAGTAAAATCCTACTTTTAAGGTTCTTTATAATTTCATTAAGAAAAAATTATGCTTGGCTATATTTCTAAAATTATTATATTTGAGAAACAAGATGTTATAAAAATCTTGAGTAATGAATACAAATCATTTTCATCTTAACAAACCTAATCTGACGCAGGAAAACAAGCTGAATACTTTGGTTGAAAATCAAACCAAATTCAGTTTAAATAATTGTGAATTCAGTATCTATGAGACGCATAAGAGTGCTTATGATGTGAAATTGCATTTTGAGCATCTGGCATTTACCGGAATGTTGAGAGGAAAGAAATGGATGAAGCTGCAAGATAAGAGTAATTACTTCGAATATCTGCCAGGAGAAAGTGTTTTGGTCGCCCCTGGAGAAACAATGGTGATTGATTTTCCAGATGCAGATTTTGATGCTTCGCAGTGTATATCGTTGACTTTGAATCCAGAATTTGTTCAGCAGTCATTGGACCACCTTAACTTTAATGCTACAAAAGTGGATGATTCTTCCCATTGGAATATTTCCTTGGAGGAATTTTATCTCCTAAACAGCAAAGCTTTGGCTTCTGCAACCAACAATATTATGAGGATTGCGATGGATGATAATTCTTATAAAGATGTGATTGCTGACTTTGCTTTGAAAGAGCTTTTGATAAGATTGATGCAAACTCAAGCTAGAAATCTGGTTGAGAAAAACACTCTGAAAAACAAGTCGAGAATTGGTTTTGTGGCAGATTACATCAAGAAAAATCTACATCAGAAATTATCCATTGATGCCATTGCAAAAATGGCTTATGTCAGCAAGTCAAATTTCTTCAAAATGTTTAAAGAAGAATTGGGAATTTCTCCAAATGAATTCATCATTCAAGAGAGAATCAAGAGAGCAAAAGAAATGTTGATGCATAATAATTCGGTTAATGAAGTGGCTTTCAGCACAGGATTTTCGGACACCAATTATTTTATCCGAGTTTTCAAACAAATGGAAGGCGTGACGCCAAAAATCTTTCAAAACAAAAAATTAATTTGAATTAAATAGTTAGTTATAGATATTTTCAAAAAGAAGGCGAGCAAATGATTATTGCTCGTCTTTGATTTTATATTGAACCACATAGGCACATAAGATTTAATAAAAATTTAGTTTTATGTAAAAGAATAAATAGTCAATAGTCTGTATTTTCTATTTATTCCTTTAATTGTAGAACTATGTGCCTATGTGGTTAATCAATTTTTACTTCTGATAAGAATAATATCTTGCGCCTTTCAGAACCGGACTTTCTTTTTCCACTCTTGTCAACCCGAATCCTTTATAACCTGGATTAACAGAAGAATCTAACTGTTTACGGTGCAGCTTTTCATAAGTATCGAAATCAATTGCTAATCTGTTTTTCAAGTTTTCGAAAACGTTCCATTTTTCTACAACAGATTTCCATTCAGGAGAGATTTTCCCTACAAAAACTTTCGATTTGGAACCACTTCCGTAAGCCAAGAAACCAATTTCTTTCTCCGTCAAATCTTCATTTTCGTTAAACGAAGTTTGTAGTGCAGACAACAGTGCCATAAAAATAGAAGCAGTGTACATATTGCCGATTTCAGAAGAAGCTCTTTGAGATTTTTCAATTTTTTCATTAATGAAATTGATATAATCTTCAGATTTAGCAATGGCTTTTTGCTTCTCGGCATCAGAAAAATCAAGATTATTTTCTAAACTATAAATCTCGGTGAAAACTCTCTTCCCGTGAAACGCATAAGGCAAATGGAAAATCAAATATCTCCAATCTTCGTAAGGTCTAACAGTAAAAGTCTGTTCTTTATAATGCTGATAAGCTTCACGAATCCTATCCTGATAACATTGATTAGAATATTGGCCATCAAAAACTGGTTCATCTGTAAAAACTTCAATTTTGTCCGGATAATTTTCTGGAGCTGTTGGAAAATCGTCCTTAGAAAAATGACGTCTCGGTTTGAAGAAATCGAAAACGCTTTCCGTTGCAACGCCCCAATTATTATCAATTTCAATTAATCTCGGATTCGCAGAAACTAAAAGCGCAACCGCTCCTCCACCTTGTGTATATTCTCCGGAAGAAGCCAATTCATATTTCGCATAATCACTAGCGATGACAATTGCCTTTTTAGTTGGATTAGCTCTTACAAAATCTAGTGAGTTATGTAATGCATCCACAGCACCAACACAAGCAAAAGTCATATCAACCACGTCGCAGTTTTTGAAACTTCTTTCCCCAAATTCTTCACTTAGGAATTCTTCTACCATTTGAACGGCGTAAGTTGCAGTTGGTTTTGCTGCATCCAAAGAACTTTCTGTTCCGAGATAAACTCTTGATATTTCTTTCGGATTGATGTTATAATCTTGAATTAATTTTAGTAAAGCTTCCGCTGCAAAAGTTGCTGCATCCTCGTGAACATCGGGTAAAGCCATTTTGTGTAAGCCTAAACCTTTTTCCAATTTTGCTGGTTCTATTCCTCTTTTCTCTGCAAGATCTTTTATTTCTAAATATAAAGAAGGCACATAAAAACTGGCCGCATCAACTCCGAATTTCGTCATTTTTAAAATTTTAAGACACGAATTTAGAAAATCTTATGGAAATCGCCTAAATATAGCGACGGTTTATTATCTTGCAGTTCATTTTTTATTCTGGATGTACAAAACTTTAAAAAAAGTCGCCAAAAATATGATACCTCAAAAATTTCTTTTTGAAAATGAGGTTCTGTTACGTTCGTTGATTTATCCGCTTTACAAAGGAGAAAATCACGAGTGTAATATTTGCAAAAAGCACTTGAAAGATTTTGTACTGGTAGAAAATGGAAATTTGGTTTGTCCTGTTTGTGGCAGCTTGCCAAGAACGAGAAGGCTTTGGAAACTTCTGAATGAGAACTATTTAAAACCTGAAATTAAGATTTTAGATTTTTCGCCTTCCAGAGCGATTTACAGGAAACTAAAAAAAAATAAAAACATCCATTATTTTCCCACGGATTTTGAGAATGAATTTTTAGCTGATTATCGTTTTGATATCACTAATATTGATTCAGAATCTGAAAGTTTTGATTTAATTATTTGTTACCATATCCTAGAACATATCGATTCTGACCAGCAAGCAGTGAATGAATTGTTCCGAGTTTTAAAAACTGATGGAACTTGCCTGATTCAAACACCTTTTAAAGATGGAGAAACTTATGAAGATTTTTCTATCAAAACCAAGAAAGATCGATTAAAACATTTTGGACAGGATGATCACGTTCGCATCTATTCTATCAACGGTTTGAAAGAACGATTGGAGAAAAGTGGATTTTTGGTTGATGTTCAAACTTTCCCAAAAGATGATTTTTTTGGTTTAAGTGAAAATGAACATATTTTGTTTTGTTCTAAAAAATAAAAGAGCCTCACCGTTAAAAAAACAAATGAGGCATCCTTCTTAAACAAAATCAAAAACCTTATTATATGCAAGTCTCATCGTGCTGAGACAAATCCAAACCTATATTTTCGGAATCTTCTGCAACTCTGAGAGGAATTATTAAATCTGTCAATTTGTATAAAACCATAGATCCTAAAAATGTAAATGCGGAAACTAAAACCAGCGCCATCATATGATGAGCAAACACTTCGAATCCACCGTGAAGCAAACTTGCATTTTCGCCTTGAGCTAATATTGCTGTCAAAATCATTCCCATAATCCCACCAACGCCGTGACAAGCGAAAACATCCAAAGTATCATCTACTTTTTTCAATCTTTTCCAATTGCACATCAGATTCGAAACAATTGCTGAAATGAATCCGATGAAAATAGCATGCGGAATCGTCACAAATCCTGCAGCTGGCGTAATAGCAACCAATCCGACGACCGCCCCAATACAAGCACCTAAAGCAGAAACTTTGCGACCATTGACTCTATCAAAGAAAATCCAAGACAGCATTGCTGTTGCAGAAGCTACGGTTGTTGTTCCAAAAGCCATTGCAGCAGTTGCATTAGCTGACAAAGCTGAACCTGCATTGAAACCAAACCAACCAAACCAAAGCATTCCGGTTCCGAGAATCACAAACGGAATGTTAGATGGTTCGTGATGTGGATTCTTACGTTTCCCAATCATCATTGCACCTGCCAAAGCAGCGAATCCTGCACTCATATGAACCACAGTTCCACCCGCAAAATCCTTCACTCCGAAATATTTATTCAACAATCCGTCAGGATGCCAAACCATATGACAAAGCGGTGTGTAAATAATTAAATGAAACAAAACCATAAATAATAAGTAAGAAATAAATCTCACTCTTTCCGCAAATGAACCTGTTATCAAAGCCGGTGTAATGACCGCAAATTTCATTTGAAACAACGCAAACAAAACAAACGGAATAGTAGAAGCCATTTGACTGTGAGGCAAAACTCCAACGTTATTAAAAAACAAATAGGATGTCGGGTTTCCTATCAAACCATAATGTTCTCCATTAATAGTAATCCCGATTGAATCGCCAAACGACAAACTAAATCCTACAACAACCCAAACAATGCTAATCACACCCAATGCAATGAAACTCTGCAACATTGTTGAAATCATATTCTTTTTACCGACCATTCCACCGTAAAAAAAGGAAAGTCCAGGTGTCATCAATAAAACCAAACCGGAAGAAGCAAGAATCCAAGCGACATCCGAACCTACAATACTATCTTCTCCAAGAAAAGTTCCGGGTTTTGGTAAAGAAGTCTGTTCAGGCCAGAAAAGTGCAACAATTGAAACGATACTAATTATCAAGAATGATATAATCCAGCGTTTTTCAATTTTCATATGTAGATATTTATTTTTTTATGGTCATATGGAATCGTTTATTTTGTTTGTCCATTTTAAGAAATTAAAAATAAAACGATTTCATATTTTAAAATTTTACCCCTGCAAATATAAAGGGTTAATTTGAATTAATTATAAAAATCCAATCACAAACCCTTAATTTTTTACTAGTAAAATAAAATTTAGAACATTAAATAATTGTAAAATTTAAAAAATTAATAAGGTATTAGTTTTGATATATAAACCTTAAATAAATAAATTATGAGACCAGATATTCCAAAATCCGATAGCGAAACCAACAAAGGTCCAATGATGGCAATCATCATTATTATAGCAATATTCCTGCTTGGATATTTCGCTTATATGATGTTCATTCCGCAGCAAGTCGAGCAAATGAACCAAACACATAAAGTACAACCAACAGAACAAAAAGTAAAAGACTCCATATAGGAGTCTTTTATTATTTTTATATCGAAATTAATTTTAGTGAATATGTTTCTCGGCGTGATACGAACTTCTTACCAAAGGTGAACTTTCTACGTGACGGAAGCCTAAACTTCTTGCAAAATCACCGTATTCATCAAACTCTTCCGGAGAAACAAAACGCTGAACAGGCAAATGTTTTTTAGTCGGCTGAAGATACTGACCTAACGTAATGACATCCACATTGGCATTTCTGATATCCTCAATTGTTTGGAAAACTTCATCTTTAGTTTCTCCCAACCCTAGCATTACACCAGTTTTTGTACGGTTTTGTCCAGCTTCCTTCAAGTATCTTAAAACATCTAAACTACGCTCGTATTTTGCTTGGATTCTCACTTCTCTTGTCAAACGTTTTACGGTTTCCATATTGTGAGAAATCACTTCCGGAGCTACTTCTACCAATCTGTCAAGATGTTTTGTCACGCCTTGGAAATCAGGAATCAGAGTTTCCATCGTTGTTCCCGGAGAAATTCTGCGAACCGCATTTACTGTTTCGCCCCAAAGAATCGAACCCATATCTTTCAAATCATCTCTGTCAACCGAAGTTAAAACAGCGTGTTTGATTTTCATTAATTTGATAGAACGCGCCACTTTTTCCGGTTCGTCCCAATTCACATCCATTGGTTTTCCTGTTTTCACACCGCAGAAACCACAACTTCTGGTACAGATATTTCCCAGAATCATAAAGGTTGCCGTTCCTTCTCCCCAACATTCGCCCATATTCGGGCAGCTTCCACTTTGGCAAATTGTGTTCAGTTTATATTTATCAACCAAATTTCTCAATTCTCTGTAATTTTTACCTGTTGGCAATTTTACACGAATCCATTTGGGTTTTTGAGTCAATGTTTCTTCCATTCTGATTTTCTAAAATTAAAAATCCGTTTCGTCTTCTTTTAATAATTCGGCCAAGATTTTCTTAGCTCTCATTATTCTTACTTTTGTATTGGCAACGGAAAGATTGAGTTCTTCCGCTATTTCTTTGATGCTTTTCTCCTCAAAAAATCTCAATCTGATGATATCCTGATTTTTAGCATCCATTGTTTCTATGATTTTGATAATCTTTTGCTGGTCTTCTTCAGAAATCAATAATTCCTCGGGAGACCTTGCAAATTCGTTCTTTACGTTTTCCAATCCGTCGCTTGCATCTTCGTTTTCGCGGCTTTTACGTCTCCAGAAATC
Organism: Flavobacteriales bacterium UBA7519; assembly: GCA_002476905.1. Taxonomy (GTDB): domain Bacteria; phylum Bacteroidota; class Bacteroidia; order Flavobacteriales; family Weeksellaceae; genus Epilithonimonas. The sequence goes on along the minus strand of DLND01000055.1, from coordinate 8,798 downwards.
GATGATTGTATTTTGAGCAATGGTCAGAATCCAAGTCTTGAATTGAAAATTAGGGTCAAATAAATCCAGCTTGTTAAGAACTTTTGAAAATACCGAAACCGTAATCTCGTCTGCATCATTTTCATCCTTCACTCTGTTCATCACAAAAGAAAAAACATCAACCCAAAACATATTGATGAGTTGTGTCTGAGCTTTTTGATTTTTTTCTCTCGCTTTTATGATGAGCGCAAGCCACTGGTCTTCTTTCATTTTCAATGAACAAAGATAGCTATATATTATTAAAAAATATGAATATCAAGAGATTGAGAATTTCTATTATTTTAATTAAAAAAAAATGAGATTTAGAGTGAATTTAAATAACAAATATCAAGATTGAAATCTTTATAAATTGAGTATTTTTACTGGCTTAATTTTAGATTAGGAAATTCAAATAAACAATTAAAAATCAATCAAATAAATAATGAAATTTTATAAATATCAAGGAACAGGAAATGATTTTGTGATGATAGACAACCGTTTAGGGGAATGGGACGACTTATCCATCGAAAACATACAAAAACTTTGTGACCGTAGATTCGGGATCGGTGCTGATGGGTTGATTAAAATTAATTCAGCAAAAGCTGTTGATTTTGAAGTGGATTATTATAACTCTGATGGATCCAAAAGTTTTTGCGGAAACGGTGCGCGTTGCTCTGTTGCTTTTGCTCATTTTCTGGATATGATTGAAGATAAAACCACGTTCACTGCAATTGACGGAATACACGAAGCTGAAATTAAAAACGGTATCGTGAAGTTGAAAATGGGAGATGTCAACAACATCAGTACAGACGGAAATGATTTTGTTCTGAATACCGGATCACCACATTATGTTAAGTATGTTGAAATGTTAAAAAATTATAATGTTTACGAAAATGGTAACAAAATCCGAAATTCTGAAACTTATAAGAAAGAAGGAATCAATGTCAACTTCGTAGAAAAAATTTCTGATAAGGAACTTTTTGTAAGAACTTATGAACGTGGTGTTGAAGATGAAACTTACAGCTGTGGAACCGGAGTTACGGCTGCAGCTTTAACATTTATGCAAAAAAGTAATCAAAGTTCCGTTGGAGTCAAAGTTTTGGGTGGATCTTTAAAAGTTTATGCCGAGAAAGATGGAAACGGATTCAAAAATATTTGGTTAGAAGGTCCAGCAGTTCAGGTTTTTAAAGGAGATACCAATTTGTAAAAACCTGAGAATTTTAAACTATGAAAAAAATAATTCTTATTATATTAGTTGTAATAGTCGCAATCCTTGGTTTTTTTGGATTGAGAGTTTATAATAAATATCTTGGAAACAATGTAGAAAAAGAAGGATTTGTTTTGATTCCGCATCATTCTTCCTACAAGCAAATTTTGGATTCTATCGCTCCGTTTGTTAAAAATCAAGACAACTTCGCAAGTATTGCTGATGATAAAAATCTGAAAGAAAATTATAAACCGGGACGATATGAAGTAAAGCCGGGAATGAACAACCGGGAAATTGCCAATATGATTCTTGCGGGCAATCAAACGCCTAATTCTTTCAGGATTAAAGATTTTGATGATGTTTATCAGATGATTGGAAGAGTGACCAAAAAGACAGAAATAGATTCTTTGAAATTTGCTAATCAACTGAACGAAATCGCTATTAGCAAAGGTTACAAGAATGCTGAAGATCTTAAAAAATATTTCTTCAATGATACATATGACTTTTTCTGGACGGTTACTCCAAAAGAATTCTTCAGCAAATTCGAAAATGATTATAAAGATTTTTGGACGGCTGATAGAATCGAAAAAGAAAAGCAATCTGGATTATCGAGAGATCAAATCTATGCATTAGCATCTATCGTTTACAAAGAATCTGGTGGAAAACCTGACGAACAGAGAACAATCGCTGGTTTATACCTTAACCGTTATAAAAAAGGAATGAAGTTGCAAAGTGACCCAACGGTAATCTATGCAGTAAACAAAGCAAGTAATTTCACTCAACAAATTAAAAGAGTTTATTACAAACACCTGAAAGAACCATCTCCTTATAACACCTATGCGAATAAGGGAATTCCGCCGGGACCAATTTGTATTGTAGATAAAAACTCCTTGCTTGCAGTTTTGGACGCAGAAAAAAACAACTATATTTTTATGTGTGCCGATCCTGCGAGATTTGGTTATCATAAATTCACAGATAATGATGCTGAACACGCTAAAAATGCAAAAGCCTATCAAGACTGGCTGAACAGCAGGCAAATCAAGTAAAAAATAGCGAAAGCGAAAAATAAACAATAATGGAACGAACGGAAATCGTAAATGTAATTCAGAAAAAAATCTTTGGACTAGCGCTGACAGTTGGTGCTGCAAGCTTTATAATGGCGCAGCAAAAAGTGACTATTTCTGGAAATGTAAAAGATGCAAATGGTGGTGTAGGTTATGCATCAATAACTTTTAAAAATCAGCAAAACAACCAGTTAAGCGATGCTGCTCTTGCAGATGTCAATGGAAATTACAAGGTGGAACTTGCTCCGGGAAATTATAATGTGAGCATTGAAGCTGTAGATTATAAAAAATTTACACAAACCATTAGAGTTGAAAAAGCGGGAGCAATAGCGCCATTTATCATTGTTTCTGATGGAAAAGCCAATCTTAATAACACAACGGACATCCAAGGAGTGGTAATTACTGCTGCTTCTACAAAACCATATAAAGTTGAATTAGACAAAAAAACATACGATCCTTCACAAGATATTGTAAGCAAAGGTGGTAGTTTGCAGGATGTTCTATCCAATGTTCCTTCAGTTTCTGTAGATACTGACGGAACTGTATCTATGAGAGGCAGTTCTAATGTGAGATTTTTGATAAACGGAAAACCGTCTGCTCTGCTAGGAATAGACGATGGAGCCAATGCCTTGCAAAGTATTCCTGCGGATCAGATTGAAAAAATTGAGGTAATCACTAATCCTTCTTCTAAGTTTGAGGCAAGTGGAACTGCGGGTATTCTAAATATCATCCTCAAGAAAAATAAAAAAATAGGTTTTAATGGTAGCGTTATCGGGACTTTAGGGTACCTACCCCAAACCAACCTAAACACCAACCTGAGCTGGAGAAAAGGTAACTTCACCTGGTTTCTGAATGGTGGTGGTGGTTACCGAGAAAGCAAAAACACAAACCGTAATGATAATTATTACAATAATGCATCCAAAATAGGTGACCAAATAGAATCTCATCAGAATTCGGAAATTAATAACAAAACGGATAATTATAATGCCTCTGCAGGAATTGTTTATGACATTTCTGAAAAAACATCTGTCAATGCCTCCGGAACAGTGAGGACTTTTGACAGCCAAAATACTGGTAATATTGACTATGATTATATTTTACTAAATACAGACAACACACATACGCTTCGTAAAAACTTGGGAACTAATAATAACCTAGCATTTCAGGGAGATTTTGGTTTGGATCATAAATTCGATAATAAAGGTCAAAATCTTTCATTATCTTTAAGTTTACAGAGAAACCGTTCCAATAATAATTCGAACATAAAGGAATATGATAATTACAGTGATGTAACATCGCTTGAGAATATTATCAATCAGAAAACCCTGAATAAGAATATTGTTCTGAAAGCAGATTATGAATTACCAATTGGAGAAGTTTCCAAACTGGAGGCTGGATACAGACTAGACTCCAATAATAATAACTACGATAATAATGTGCAGGAAAGTACTGCGGTAAATCCTGCTTTACAATATTTGGGGCTGTACACTTTTGATGCTAATTATAAAGAACTTTTCAACGCCTTCTATGTTCAGTTTAAGAGTAAGATTGGAAAAGTTGGCTACCAAATTGGTTTGCGTGATGAACAGTCTAATGTAACAATCGATTACCACAATCTGGCAGGAACAAATCCGATAGATAACCAAAAGAAAAACTACAACAACCTTTTCCCAAGTGTCTTTTTAAGCTACGAATTTGCAAAGGACAATCAGCTACTTTTTAACTACACGAGAAGAATCGATAGGCCAAGAGGTTTTTTCCTCATTCCAAATCCTAGTTACAGTGATAACCAGAATATATTTGATGGAAACATCGACCTGAATCCGTCTTATGTAGATTCTTACGAATTAGGTTACAGTATTTCTAAAAAGAAATTTACTATCAACCCTACATTGTACTTCAAGCACAAAACTGATGACACCAAGATGTTGGTTTATAATAAAGCCGTAAATTTTGAATATTTTGATGAGAACGGCATACAACAAACTGGTAAAAGAATAGAATTCCACACAAAACCTATTAACCTAGGTACTGAAGATACGTATGGGTTAGACCTTAACTTTAATTGGGATGCTACCAGTTGGTTAAAATTTATGGGAAATGTAGACGTCTTCGGGTACAATATCAAAGGTAGCACACCGTATGAGACGCTAGATGTATTAGGGAATTCAATTACAGCAACAGCTAACTTTAGTGGAAATGGGATCTCTACGAAATCTAGACTAACTTCTACATTCAAAATCGATAAAACTTTAAATCTCCAATTGCAAGGTTTTTACAGAGGTGGTACAAAAACGGACTATCAAGTCAGAAAAGATATGTACGCTATTAATTTTGGTGCATCAAAAACTATTTGGAAAGGAAACGGAACTTTGGCGTTCAATATTCAAGATATTTTTAATACAAGAGCAATGCAGGCTACAACTTACACAGCAAACAGTGTGAGAGATTCTTACATGCAATGGCAGCCAAGACAGTTTACACTTTCTTTAACTTACAGGTTTAAACAAGGCGAGAAAGTGGATCAGCCAAAACGCAAAAAAGACATCAATTCCAATGCTTCCGGCGACGATCAGCAAGGACCAATGTAATCACATCGTAATCACAAATCAAAAGCTGCAATTAGTTTGCAGCTTTTTTACTTTTTACGAGTCACTATTCATTGTTTCAACACCACTTTGGGAAAGATATTTCCATATGCAGTGTTTATACAATTAAAATAATAACCATAAAAAAAATATTTAAATCAAATTCTACTAAATTAAGAATGCGCAGCCAATAATTGACTGCGCACTCTTTTTTAACAATATAATTTAAAGTTTTATTTTTTACTCTTCTCCTTTAGCTCCTCTTTATCCTTATCAGAAGGATTCCAAACTTTAACGTCAGCATTTTTATCAATTCCTGAAAGGATCTGAACATTGATACCGTCACTTGCCCCCAACTTTACATACGTTTTTTTGAAACTTCCGTTTGGTTGTTTTACTTCCACAAAAGATTTGTTATTACCTTTATCATACTGAATCAGAGATTCGTCCAAAAGTAATGCATTTTTCTGTGAGCTTAGTAGAACCTCACCGTTTGCACTGAATCCTGCTCTAATGTATTCCCCTTTTGGATTGGTGACATTTCCTTCCACGTTAAATTTTATTGTTCCGCTTTCTTCCGTTCCTTTTGGAGCAATCAGTGTTACTTTTCCGGGGAAAGATTTATTTTGAAGTGCACCAATCACTACATTCATATCCATCCCTTCTTTCAGTTTTCCAGCTTGTGCTTCATCTATTTTTCCTTTAAAAATCAAAGAATTCAGATCCGCAATGGAACAGATAGTAGTGCCGGGATTGAATGAGTTAGCCTCAATAACCTGTCCACCAACTTTTACCGGAATTTCCAGCACAGTTCCAGCAGCTTTCGCACGAATCTGAGTAGTCGCCATACTTTGAAGTTCTGGTGTAGCGCCCGTTCTTACAATCTGCAGCTGTTTCTGAGCAGCATTCAGCTGCTGACTAGCCAATTTCTGCTGTTGCAAAGTGGTCTGCAACTGTTGTTGGGCTGCGATATATTCCTGTTTAGAGATCACGCCTTGTTTGTATAGCTTCTCTTGCATTGCAAACTGTTTCTGCTGATTATCTACGTTGATTTTGGCATTGGTCAGCTGGATTTGTGAATTATTGATCTGCATAGTGGCATTATTCACATCTGTCACATTCGGGACAATTCTGATGGTAGCCAGCAACTGGCCAGCTTCTACTTTATCACCTTCTTTCACGCTGATGCTTTGAATAATCCCAGAAATATTCGGCTTGATTTCAATTTCCTCACGCGGTTCTATTTTTCCGGTTGCCATCACTTTATCGTCCAGATTTTTGATGCTTGGTTTTCTGGTGAGAAACACCTCACTTTCTTTGGAATTGGACTTAATGAGATAGCCAATCCCGAAAACTACTGCCAGCACGAAAACCAAACCTAGAATGATGGAAATCACTTTTTTGAATGTCAATTTTTTCTTTTCCATTATATTTTAATGATAATTGATATTTAATATTTGATAAATTATTAGTTTTATTCTGTCCTCAATGCTTCAATTGGCCTGATCTTAACCGCTCTTTGGGCAGGAATCAACCCGATAATCAGTCCCAGGAAAATCATAATTCCCATTGCTGTGAAAACGTTGCTGTAATCTACAGTGGGGTTATAAAAAGGGAATGAGTCGTTATTCATTGTTGCAATATTCAGGATCATCAGCAGAAAAATTCCGCCTAAAAAACCCAGCAAACCAGAAGACAAGGTAATGACAACGCTTTCCAGCAAAATCTGATTCCGGACTTCGGAAGGTTTGGCGCCCAGCGCTCTTCTGATCCCGATTTCCTTCGTTCTTTCTTTTACTGTAATCAAAAGGATATTGGATATGGCGATAACGCCTGCCAAAATTGTTAGTGTCCCTACAATAATGGTTAGTAATTGCATTCCCGTGAGAAAACCTGTCAGCTTTTTAAATTCTTTAGCAAGATTGAAACTTCCAAAAGCATTGGTATCTTCCGGCGAAACGTGGTTGATGATTTTAAGCTCCTGTTTCACCTTGTCTTCAATGACAGAAACGTCCGCATCCGGCTTTCCTACAATCGCCAGAAAACCAACTTTATCTCCTTCATTATACAAACCTGAATAGGTAGAAAAAGGAATGTAAGCAGAACGGTCATTCTCCATTCCGCCACCTTTTGCCACACGAAAAACGCCAATTACGGTAAAGAAAACCCCTTTGAGGCTGACTGATTTCCCTATGGGGTTTTCATTTTTCTTGGCATCGAAAAGATTTTTATAAACCTCCTCTCCTATTACAATGATATTTTTTCTACCAGCAATATCAGCATCATTAATATATCTACCAAACAATAATTTCTTTTTTGATATCTGATTCCCAACCGGAAAATCGCCTGTAATCATATAAGTATTTTTTTTTCCGTTCCTGGAAATCTGGTCGCCTGGCGTTCCGAAGTTTCCTCTCACACTCTGAGGCGAGATGTAATCAATCTGAGGAATTTTCTTTTGCAAATATTCAATATCTTTCAGATGGAGCTGCATTGCTCTTCCCTTTGGAAAACCTTCAAACGGAATATTGGTACTCTGAGCCCAAAGAAATATAGAGTTGGTAGCAAAACCTGAAAACAATTTATTGAATCCGTTTTCCATACCTTTTGCCGCACCCAAAAGACTGACATATAAAAACATACCCCAGCCCACGCCTATCATGGTCAGGAACGTCCTTAGCTTATTATTCCGAAGGGAATAATAAATCTCTTGCCAGGTATCTCTTTTAAAAAGTATATTCACGTCTTCTGATTATAAATGATTAATGATAGTTATGGTTGAAAATTTGTACTGGATTATTTTCTATGATGTTTGCTCCTTTAATCAGATATTTTAATATTATATTCTCTTTGTAAATTTCCTTGAAAAACTTCAATTATCTCAAACTCTCTCTCATTATTCTGCTCTCAGCGCTTCAATCGGTTTTATTTTCGATGCACGGTAAGCCGGTACAAATCCTGCAATAGCACCGGAAATAACTAAACAGAAAAATGCGACTAATATCAATCCCCAGCCTACTGACGGTTCGGATATAAAATAGTCTTCCAAGCTATTGCCAATAAGCTTCAAAGCCAAAACACCCAGTCCAACACCTATGATTCCTGATATGACGGTAATAACAATACTTTCCTGTAAAATCAGGGCAACAATTCCTCTTGGTTTTGCTCCAATTGCTTTTCTAACGCCTATTTCTTTGGTTCTTTCTTTCACAATATAAACCATAATATTACTGATACCTATGATTCCCGCCAACAAAGTCCCAAGCCCAATGAATCCTACAACTGCAGTTATTACAAACAAAAATGCAAATGAATCTTTAGTATTGGAAGCATTATTATTAACAAAAATCCCCTGCTGATCGTCCGGTGAAATCTGATGTCTTTTTCTGATGGTTTTTTCAATCTCTTGACCATATTCTACCGCCTGATCCGGCGTTAGCTTCTGGTTATAAGACAACATAATGGTACTTATGGTGTCCGACCCTTTTTTCATCTGCTGAAGTGTGGACAATGGCACCGAAATATGACGCTCATCCCAGTCACCGCCAGGATCCGAAAACACGCCCACTACTTTAAACATCGTTCCGTTGATTTCTAAATCTTTCCCAATAGGATTTCCATCACGGATCAAATCACGCCAAACCATTCTACCGATAGATGCTACATTCTGCTTCCGCTCATTATCCAATTGGTTAATATATCGGCCGTCGAGCATTGTTCTGTTTTCTAGTAACTTTTCATCACCTAAAACACCGTTTATCTGGTAATTGCCGCTTTCTTTTCCGTACTTAACTGTGAGATTGGACGTGTATCTTGGCGATCCATATTCTATTTTATCACCACTTTCCTTTTCAATAGCATCGAAATCGGAATTATTGAATGAAATCTGCCTGTCTGACTGCAGACCTGCGTATGGCAACG
>DLND01000099.1 GCA_002476905.1 Flavobacteriales bacterium UBA7519 | reverse complement strand
CGCTCCCAAACCTTTAGGTTCGACGAAGTCAATCTTTTCACTCCACTACGTTGCGTAAAAAGGATTTCAGCTCAAGCCGTGCTGCTGCAATTCAACGCTTTAAGGATTCGGAAAAGAAAATGCTCCAAAATATAATGATTTTATAACGCAAACAATGGAAAAATCTACAAATCCTAAATGAAAATTAACAAAAAATTTTATATTTGCTAAATGGATTATAAAAAATTAATCATTAGAGGAATCTCCTACAGCCAGACTCAATCGGGAGCTTATGCGCTGTTATTGGAACATGAAGAAACATCGGTTAAATTACCAGTTGTTATCGGGAATTTTGAAGCACAATCCATTTCATTAGGATTAGAAAAAGATCTCAATCCGCCACGTCCTTTGACGCACGATCTTTTCGCTCAGTTTGTGAAAAATACAGGTTTTAAATTAGAATCTGTGATTATTTATCAAATCAAAGACGGCGTTTTCTTCTCCAATATTAATTTCAAAAATCCGTTAACAGAAGAAGAACTGATTTTGGATGCAAGAACTTCTGATGCTGTTGCAATGGCTGTTCGTTTTGATGCACCTATTTATACAACTTCAGACGTTTTAAACGAAGCTGGGATTTTATTAGAACTCGAAGAAACTCGAAAAATGGAAGTAGAAGAGGAAGAAGTTTCAACAGATTTCAACGATCTCTCCGAAGTTTCTTTGGAAGAACTAAACCAATTGCTGAATGATGCTGTAAAAGAAGAAGATTATGATACAGCACTCAGATTACAGGAAGAAATCAAACGCAGAAATAATAAAATAGAATAAATATATATTATCATTTTAAGATATGAATTTAAAATTACGATTAATTATACTTAATTTCCTACAGTTTGCAGTTTGGGGAGCTTATTTGACATCTATGGGTAATTATCTAGGTGCAGTAGGACTAGGTTCAAAAATTGGACTTTTTTATGCGATGCAGGGAATTGTTTCTATTTTTATGCCAGCGATAATGGGGATTATTGCGGACAGATGGATTCCTGCGCAAAAGCTATTAGGTATATGTCATCTAGTTGCTGCGGTTTTTCTTGCTGCGGCGGGCTATTATGGAATGACTTCTGGCTCCAATGTTGATTTTTCTACATTATTCTCCTTATATTCAGTAAGTGTGGCATTCTATATGCCAACTATTGCTCTCTCAAATTCTTCTGCTTATGGCATACTTGTAAGCAATGGTTATGATACAATAAAGGCTTTTCCACCGATAAGAACTCTAGGTACAGTTGGTTTTATCTGTGCAATGTTGTTTGTCAATTTTGCTGGAACTTTGGATGGACAGTTTTCTATTAGCTTTGCAGGAGATAAGAATTTTTTAAGTTTCCAGAATAACTATAATCAGTTTTTTGTTTCTGCAATATTGGGATTACTTTTATTTCTATATTCCTTTACATTGCCAAATGTTTCTATTAGTAATAATAAAGAAAAGAAATCACTTTCTGATGCGCTGGGACTTAAAGCTTTTGCATTGTTCAAAGAAAGAAAGATGGCAATTTTCTTTATTTTTTCTATGTTCTTAGGAGTTTCTCTACAGATCACGAATGGTTATGCTAATCCTTTTATAACAAGCTTTAAAGATATTCCAGAATATACAAATACTTGGGGAGCAAACAATGCCAATGCGTTAATATCTCTGTCGCAGGTTTCGGAAACACTTTGTATTCTTTTAATCCCGTTTTTCTTAAAAAAATTCGGAATCAAAAAAGTAATGTTGATGTCTATGTTTGCTTGGTTTTTGAGATTTGGCCTCTTCGGTTTAGGCGATCCAGGTTCCAACGTTTGGATGTTTATATTATCAATGATTGTTTACGGTGTTGCATTTGATTTTTTCAATGTTTCAGGTTCACTATTCGTGGATAAAGAAACCTCTCCTGAGATCAGATCTAGTGCGCAAGGCGTTTTTATGATGATGACCAATGGTTTTGGTGCTACTTTAGGGATGTTGGTTGCTGGAGAAGTTGTTAATCATTTTGTCTTTTCTAAAACTGATATTATTGAACAATTAAAAGGCTGGAAAATAAGTTGGTATATATTCGCCATTTACGCCTTGATAATTGGGATTTTATTTGCCATTGTTTTTAGATACAAACATTCCCCAGAAGATGTTAAAAGTATCACGCATTAAATTGGCACATATTTATATGCATAATACCAAAGAATAGATATGAGAAAATTAATTGTTGGTTCAATAATGCTTTCTGTGATGCTTTTTTCAGCAGGTATAAGCAATAGTTGTAGTAAATTAGATGATATTGTAGATATCACTATTCCGGTTCCTTTTGCGATTAATAATAATTTTGATGCAGATATTCCTTTTGTCGTTACAACAGAATATGTAGTATCACCGGATATGCCGCTCAATCTGAATCTGGATGAGGAAATCAAAAGCAGATTCCAAAATATGTCTGTCAACAATCTAAAGTCGGCAAAACTATCCAGTTTTTCAATAGATTATATAAGTTCGTCTAATAATAACGAAATTAAACTGAATAA
>DLND01000076.1 GCA_002476905.1 Flavobacteriales bacterium UBA7519 | reverse complement strand
GGCATTCTCCAAATTATAATTCTATGCACCACACCTACCGCATCGCCATCCTTGAAGACAACAGTAAGCAGCTGGAGAAGATGGAACTTTATCTGCAACAAATTCCAAATGCTGAGCTAGTGCTGAAGAGCAGGAGTTCCGATCATTTTTTCCACGAGTTTGACAATGCCCACCCCGATATTCTGATAGCCGATCTGGACCTGGGCAATGACAGTATGACCGGAATGGAAGTGGCGCAGGAAATCAGGATTCCTGTGTTTTTTGCCAGCGTCAATACTTCTGAATATGTAGAAGATATTGAAGATTTGAAACGGGATGCCGAAATCTGTGTCGATCATATCACCAAGCCTTTCAGTGAGGAGCAGTTTGCAAAAAGTTTTAAAAGGTTTCTGCAGGAGGTTACTTTTTTCAGTCCGCCACAGTATGTTTATCTGGATTTTGAGAAAACAAAGAAAAACCGTATCCGGATTGACGATATTGTTTACCTCTGTGCAGATAAAATGACAGGTTCAGATTCTAATAATAAACAGATTCATTTCATCAACAGAAGCCCTGCTATCCTTATTGATTTTTCATTTACAAAAATGGAAGAGAAAGGGCTGCTTAAATCTCAGTTTGTGACCATCCATAAAGCTTTCAGAGTTAATAAAAAATATTTAAGGCATTATCATTCTAAAACATCAACTGTGGAGATTAATGTTTTTGATTCTGGAAATAAGACAAAATGTCTTCGTTTGCCCGTATCAGAAAATAACCAACCTGTCATACGAAAGATGCTGCGTCAACCGCTTTGATTGCTCAAAGAAACGCTTTTATTATTGCGCTTCCGATGTTGTTTCCGGAAGCGTATTTTTTTTGATTTTCGGATGATGTTTTGATAGATGTTAGTTATAGCAAACAATTGGTATTATAAACTATGAAAACATTTTTTAAGAGAATCATTCCTTCTGTAAATTATCATCTTTGGGAACCCTGTAATATGAGATGCAAGTTTTGCTTTGCTCCGTTTTATGATGCGAAAAAACTGTTGCCGAAAGGACATCTACCCAAAGAAGAATCTCTAAAGCTTGTACGCGAGCTTGCTCAATTTGGATTTGAGAAAATCACTTTTGCAGGTGGAGAACCCACATTGTGTCCTTGGATTTCAGAACTTATTATGGAAGCTAAAAAAGAAGGACTGACAACAATGATAGTGACTAATGGTACTAAAATCAATGAAAGCTTTTTAAAAGAGAATAGAGGTATTTTGGATTGGATTATTTTGAGTATTGACAGTATTTTAGATGAAACTAATCTACAATCAGGAAGAGCTATTACTGGTAGACGTGTGCTTAATAAGGCAGATTATTTAATGTTGATTGATGATATTAAAAGGTATGATTACCAACTAAAGATCAATACTGTTGTTCATCAATTAAACTATAATCAGTTGATGGATTATGTGATAAGGTATGCCCAACCCGAAAGATGGAAAGTATTTCAGGTATTGCCAATCAAAGGTGAAAATGATCAGCATATTAAAGATTTTGTCATTGATGATGCGATGTTTAAACATTTTATAATGAATCATAATGAACTTAAAAAAGATGGGATAATGATTACTGAAAACAATTCTGAAATGAAGGATAGCTATGTAATGGTAGATCCTGCCGGAAGATTTTATACCAATAAAAAAGGCATTCAGGAATACAGTAAGCCAATTTTGAGTGCGGGTGTCGGAAATTCTTATGCTGAAATGAATTACAGTTATGAGAATTTTATGAGTAGAAAAGGACTTTATAACTGGAAAAAAAACAATGATTAATTATTAAAAACAATGAAAAAAAATTACACCACAGCAAAATGTTGCTAACATCAAGAATCGAAACAAAGAAACTTCCGGAACCAACAGGCAATACAACAAAAACCAAGGCAACAGAGGACAACAGCTGAACCCTAATCGTAAAAAATACTTAAAAGCCTGAGAATGATCTCAGGTTTTTTGATTTTGTGGATCTAAAACAATCGCTGAAGTTTGTCAATTCAAAAACTCAGTCGGTTGGATGCGCACTGCATATTCGCTGCCTAGAAAAAGTGGATTGCCGTGCTTCTCGGACCAAAAGCCGTCTAATATATTGGCATTAAGACAACGGTAAACGGCAACGCCTTTGTAAACTTTGCCTTCATCATCCTCATATCGGAAGTTAATCACCAAAATATCATTTTTAAAAAAGCCTGAACCAGACTGGGTATGATCACCAATCGTCCACGTTGCCGCTATACGCTGGTTAGCATCCAGACTAAGGCTCAGGACACCATAATACACAGAACCATTCTCGTCCTGATTGCTTCCCTCGATGCTGTAATGCCCTACAAGTTCTTCTATAGTCATAGCTGTTGCATTATAAGATTGATTCAAAGATAGCCATCCGTTTTTAATCACCAAAGCTATACAAACGTGTAAGTCGGAAACTTTTAACAAATTTTAAACTTTCGAGAGTGGTTTGCGGCATCATTTTTTCTTATTGACAAGCATATTAACACTAAAAATAAAATATTATGTCAAAGAAAGTAGCCATACTGGCAACCGACGGATTCGAAGAAAGTGAATTGAGCTCTCCAAAAGAGCATCTGGAAAAGCAGGGTTGGACTGCCCATATTGTAAGTCCAAAATCAGGAACCATCAAAGCTTGGGCAGAAACAGACTGGGGTAAAGATTATGATGTAGACAAAACTCTGGATGAGGTATCTGCATCAGATTACGATGCGCTGGTATTGCCGGGTGGTGTAATCAATCCTGATCAATTAAGGACTAATGAAAAAGCTTTATCTTTTGTACGGGACTTTTTCCAGCAGCATAAGCCTGTAGCTTCGATTTGCCACGGTCCACAAATTCTAATCAATGCAGGAGCTGTAGAAGGCAGAAAAATGACTTCGGTAGAATCAATCAGTATAGACCTTAAAAATGCAGGAGCTCAGTGGGAAGATAGTGAAGTAGTAGTGGATAAAGGATTGGTAACCAGCCGTACGCCTAAAGACCTTCCGGCTTTCAATGCTAAAATGGTAGAAGAAATCAAAGAAGGAAAACACGAAGAGCAAACATTGTAAAATTATTAAATAATTGAGAAGCCTGAATATTTTGATATATTCAGGGATCAAGATCAAAAGTTGGG
>DLND01000040.1:7998-18023 GCA_002476905.1 Flavobacteriales bacterium UBA7519 | reverse complement strand
TCCAGCGTTCACCGAGGTTGAAGTCCAGCTCCTCAAATTCGATACGTCTTGGTCGGGCTTCCTCTAATACCGTAAGGCTTTGTTTAGCTTCCTTATCTTCGGGGTTTTGTTCAACGTAGGCTCTGATTTCTTGTGCTTTTTCAACTACGTTACCAGCTATCCAGCGTTCGGCTATTTCGTACTCCCTTTCCAACGGATTATAGAAAATACGACCGTGTAAATGCTCTTTCAGGGCATCGGTGGTCATATTGCTGATTTCGGACATATAGTCCAAGTCCACACTTCCGTATTTGTTCAGCGAGGAGGCTAATGCTTCCTGTGGATTATCGGTTGCTATGGTTGCGGTAGAAAAACTTACAGGACGGCTGAATATATCCGATTTGTGTACCACACCACCAACGACACGCTCCAAATAGGGCATTTCTTTACCTGCACTATCCGTTTTGATGAGCTTGATATTGTCTGCACTGTTGAGGTTTCCGTACTTTTTGACGAACGCATTGTAAAGAAGATTAAGGGTTTCCCTTTCTTCTTTATGTTCGGTCTGAAGTTCAGCTTCTTTGATATAGAGCTGTTGGTAAACATTACGCACCCCGATATACGCTTCGGCTCTTGCTTTTTGTAAGGACGGTAGTTGCAAGGCGTGGAAAACAGCCGTACCGTTTGCGGTATCTACCTCTTGTAGATGACCGACCCAGCCGTTGTCTATGACAAGACAGTCGTTACGGTGGAACGGTTGCAGCTCGCCACTGTACGCAGCAGGTTCGGGAATGGTGTTGACGACGAGGTTGGGAACGGCTGGCTTATCAGATTGATCATTCCCAACCAAATCCGAAAACAAGTCGCCGATAGTTTCCTGTTTTTTACCTTTTATTTGTGGTGTGCCATTAGTAGTTCCGTTAGACTTTGGCGGTGTATAAGGCTGTTGCATAGCACCCCTGAACAGGTCAGTTTGGCGACCTATTGAACGGTTGCTTTTTTTAGTGCTTTGCCTTTTGGTTGTTGTCGTTCTTTTGGATAGAGCAATCACCATTACAGGTTCATTCGCATTTTCAAACAGGTCAAAAATGCTCAACTGTTTCAGTTCCTTCGGACTTTCCCGATGGATTACCGGGGTTGGTGCGGATTGTAGCTTTTGCTGAACGACTACAGGGGCTACATCTACGACCGGAGGTGTAACTGCTGGCGTTGGCGTTACAGGAATTTGTACCAATGTCTCATGGTTACGTTCACCTTTGTATAAGTTCAAGTCTAAATGGTTTCCAAAATCTTCGGAAAGCATTTGCTTCAAATCTTTGGCAATGCCAGCAACGCCGTCTTTATGTGAATAAATGATTGCAGGTTGCCCGTATGGGTCGGTATCTATTTTACGGTCGGTATGTATAACCCTCGTGCCATTCTGAAAGTATGCATTGCTTGGCGTACCGTATTTGGTCTGTTTACTTTGGCAAAACAGCTCTTCCGTTTCAGTCAGATTTTGTTTTGGCGTATTCTTTTGCAGGATTATCAGGTCGCTTCCAACTTCTGTACCTGCGTATTCCGTAAACAGGTTGTTTGGTAATCGGACAACCGATACCAGATTATTATTTTCCATTAACGCCCTGCGTATCGGTTCATTCTTCGGACTGTTCAAAACGCCTTGTGAGGTAATGAAAGCCTGTAAACCGCCCTCACGGAGCATATCATTTCCTTTCAAAAAGAAATAGTTATGAATACTTCGAGCTGCCTGTACTTTTGCGGTGTCCTTGCTTCGGGAATACGAAAGGTCGAATACCGAAGTATCTCCGAAAGGAATATTACTTGCAACAACATCATAGCTGTTTTGTTCCTTTTCGGGTATTTCCTCAAAACCGCTTATACGGATATTGCTTTCGGGATAAAGCTGTTTTAGGATTTTGCCTGTCAGCAAATCCTTTTCATAAGCAGTAACACTGGGTTTTTGATTTTCCGAAAATGATTGTATGAATGAGCCGATACCNNGCTCGAGAAATTTATCAATGTGCAGACCGCTATCACGCAAGGTTTCCGAAATAGCATCAATGACCTGCGATGGTGTATAAAAAGCGGTCAATACCGAGCTTTTCATACTATCCACGTATCGGCGGTACTGTTTTTCGCCTTCGGAGTTTTCTTTGAGCAGTTGGTGGAGTTCCTGCGTAATCGGGAAAAGGTCGTGTTCCGTCTTCCGCCAATTATTGATGTCTGTTTCATTGGCAATGGGGTTCAGAACGAATTTAAGACCACCAAATCCGCTGTATTGCATCATTGACAGTCTTTCGCCTACGGTGGCTTGTCGTTTCTCCTTTTCTAATGTAAAGGCAATCCGCAGGGCTTCGATGTTTTGCAGGAGGTGCTGCCTTTTACTGAAGCCCATTTTCTTCAATCCATATTGCGATTGTTCCCGTCAGTTCGGTATAGAGGACATCAAACTCATAACCGTAGGCGAAATCATCTGTTAGTTCATACTTGGCAAAAACAGGCTCACAGATTGGGAACATTTTAAGGGCGAACGGTCGCAGTTCCTCGTCTGCCATTAGGGTATCAAACTCATTGCATACGACTTGGAAAACCGTATCGAATTTGGAGAAGTGCAAGCCCTCAAACAGAATGTAGTTGGCTATTTCGTTGCATTGTTCAACTGCATTTCCCGAACTAAAAGCACCCTCGTAGGCATTGGCTGGCCACGAAGAACGTTGCTCAATAAATTTTTGGTCGTTTGCTTTTTCTGGGAAGCTGGTATTTAATAATTCTTGCAGGCGTAACCTGAAATACGATAAATCTTTTTGCTGTGTATCCATACTATAATTTTTGTTTAGAATTTTGCTTGAAGCCTAAAATTATACCAGTAGATAAGCCCCCTCACAGAAGTGGCAGGGTTTGGCTTTGAGAGGTAGTGTTTTACTAATTACGGTAGAGAATTGAAATGAAGATTTGTAAAGAATTGTTGTTGTGATATAAATTTTCGCAAACTATTTTTGTGGTTTAAATATTTATCGTAATATTGCGATGTATAATTAAATGTATTATGGGCGTAACAAAAACTGAAATATTTACAGAGCAGCAAAACAACTTAGCAACCTCTTTAAAGGCATTGGCTCATCCTGCCCGTATAGCTATCCTGCAATACATCATTAAACAGAATGCTTGTATTTGTAATGACTTAGTGGAAGAATTAGGATTGGCACAGGCTACCATTTCACAACATTTGAAAGAACTGAAAAGCATTGGCATCATCAAAGGAAGCATCGAGGGAACCAGTGTATGTTACTGCATTAATGAAAATGTTTGGCAGAAGCTAAAAAATGAACTCAATATGTTCTTTGTAGATAATGTAGGGGTTGAGAAATGCTGTTAAGCATTTTTTTTAACCGTATTAATCGTAATAAAGCAATATAACAATTAAATAAAAAACAATGAAACTATCAAAAATCAAAGAAATCTTACCAGCATTAGATAATGTTGAATTTCAAGTAGAGAACGGAACATTTGTACCGGAACATTTCCACGTTACAGAGGTAGGCGTAATTACAAAACACTTCATTGATTGTGGCGGAACTATCAGAAATGAAAAAGTTGTCAATTTTCAATTATGGAATGCCAACGATTTTGAACACAGATTAAAGCCAACCAAATTATTAAACATCATCAAACTATCTGAAGAGAAACTGGGTATCGAAGATGCCGAGATAGAGGTAGAATACCAAAGTGAAACGATTGGTAAATACGACTTGGATTTTAACGGAAACCATTTTTTACTGAAGAACAAACAAACCGCTTGCCTGGCAAGTGATGCCTGCGGTATTCCTGCGGAAAAACAAAAAGTAAAATTATCAGAGCTAAATAATCCTTGCTGTACAACTAATTCGGGATGTTGCTAAACACTAAAAACAAAATACGATGTATCAAAAGCTAATCGAAATCATTAACAATAAAATAGACGTTCACAGTATCAGCGAAGAACGTAAAACCATATTACAGCCGTTGATAGATTTTATACAGCAAAAAGTAAACGACAGGCAGGATATAAATATCAATTTCATTTGTACCCACAATTCCCGAAGGAGCCATTTATCGCAGGTTTGGGCACAGGTAGCATCAGCACATTTTAATATGCCAAACGTACATTGTTATTCGGGTGGAACAGAAGAAACCGCACTATTCCCCAAAGTCGCAGAAACATTGACCGAACAGGGATTTAATATTTTCAAAATAGCAGATACCAATAACCCTGTATATGCCATAAAATACAGCGATAATGCTTTGCCTGTAATCGGTTTTTCAAAAAAATACGATAGCCCTTTCAATCCTGTATCAGCATTCACAGCCATTATGACCTGTTCGCAGGCAGACGGTGGATGTCCGTTTATAGCAGGTGCGGAAAAAAGAATACCTATCACATCTGAAGACCCTAAAATTTCGGACAATACACCGGAACAATCAAAGGTATATGCAGAAAGAAGTTTGCAGATAGCAACAGAAATGTTTTATGTGTTTTCAAAAATCAGTCAATAAACAATGCAACCAAAACTAAAATTCTTAGACAGATACCTAACCTTATGGATATTCCTTGCAATGGCAACAGGTATAGGATTGGGACATTTCTTTCCGGGTATCTCAAAAATTACGGACAGCCTATCCACAGGCACTACAAACATTCCTTTGGCAATAGGTCTGATACTGATGATGTACCCGCCATTGGCAAAAGTAGATTACACATTATTGCCCCAAGCATTTAAAGATAAAAAAGTAATCGGTATATCCTTAATTCTGAATTGGGTTATTGGTACAATATTGATGTTTGGGTTAGCCGTTTTGTTTTTACGCAATGAACCAGGTTATATGACAGGCTTGATACTGGTAGGTTTGGCAAGATGTATCGCAATGGTAATCGTATGGAGCGATTTGGCAAAAGCCAACAGAGAATATACAGCGATGTTAGTTGCGTTAAACAGTATCTTTCAGATAATAAGTTACAGCTTCTTAGTTTGGTTGTTCATCAATGTATTACCAAGCAAATTAGGATTAGCCAATTTCAATGTAAGCGTATCAATGAAAGATGTTACAGAAAGCGTATTGATATACTTAGGTATTCCTTTCTTAGCAGGTTTTCTAAGCCGTTACTTCCTTATCAAATCAAAAGGTACAGAATGGTATAACAGAAAATTTGTACCCAAAATATCGCCCATTACATTGTATGCTTTACTGTTTACGATTGTATTAATGTTCAGTCTGAAAGGCGATAAAATAGTAGAGTTGCCAATGGATGTGGTAAAAGTAGCTATACCGCTAATCATCTATTTTGTACTGATGTTTTTTGTGAGCTTCTTTATCAATAAATCCCTAAAAGTTCCTTACGACAAAAACGTCTCAATCGCATTTACAGCCACAGGCAACAACTTTGAATTGGCAATAGCCGTAGCAATAGCGGTTTTTGGTATTCATTCCCCACAGGCATTTGTGGGCGTAATCGGCCCACTTGTGGAAGTGCCTGTATTGATACTATTAGTACGTGCAAGTCTTTGGTTAAAGAAGAAATATTACAGTTAAAAACAGGAAACAGAAGTTATGAAACGGCAATAGGATTTCAACCAATATGCTAAAAAAAACAGGGTTCAATAATTAAAATAATATCACGACTATGATACGACTAATAAAGACTATACCCGTATTTCCTGTTCGAAATATTGATAAAGCAGTTATGTTTTACAAAGCCCAATTTGGTTTTGATTGCCGACATAAGGAAACAACTTTTGCAATATTAATTAGGGATGGTATAGAATTGCATTTATGGGCTTCTTGTAATAATAACTGGAAATGGAAAAATATTTTTTTATTTCTCAAACCGATTAGTAGCGGAACAGAAAGTTTTTTGGCAGGTACACACAGTTGTAGAATTGAAGTATAAAGCATTGACGAACTGTATAAAGAGCTAAAGGAAAAAAAGGTACTACATAATGAAGAAACCGAAATAGAAGTCACCTACTACGGGACAAGAGAATTTTCAACATTAGACTTACACGGAAGTTTGCTAACCTTTTACGAAAATATAGAGTAGAAACAAACAGTCAGATAGAGTTGTTTTTCATTTTTTATATTTAAGTAATTGCTTAAATAAGCAAATTTACTATATTTGCACTATGGATAATACTTCGTGCATAAGACAAAAGGCAGACATTAAACAAATTAATCGCTGTAAAGAACGAGTTTCAGAACTCCACGGTTCGTTTGACTATTTGTCTAACGGACTTGAATTGGCGGGAAACAATGTAAGGTTGAAAATTCTGTTTCTTCTTTATGAAGAAAAACGACTTTGTGTTTGTGATGTGAGTGAAATTCTTGGAATGACAATTTCAGCAATTTCTCAGCACTTGCGAAAACTCAAAGACCGAAAGCTTATTGAAACCGAAAGAGAGGCACAAACCATTTTTTATTCATTGACCAAAGAGTATGAAAAAATGCTGGAACCATTTTTTAAAGTACTCGATGATAACAAAATTTTAGAAACAATATGAAAACGGACAACAAACTAATCGGGACTGGACTTTTGACAGCAATTGCAGCTTCATTGTGTTGTATTACACCAGTGTTGGCTCTAATAGCAGGAACAAGCGGACTTGCTTCAACTTTTTCTTGGCTCGAACCTTTCCGACCATATTTTATCGGTTTAACAATTTTAGTGCTTGGTTTTGCTTGGTATCAAAAGTTGAAACCACAAAAGAAAATTGACTGTAAATGTGAAACAACTGAAAAACCAAATTTTATGCAAACAAAATCATTTTTAGGAATTATTACCATTATGACGGCTTTACTTTTGTCATTTCCAATTTATGCCCACATCTTTTTTCCAAAGACTGAAAGTAAAGCAATTATTACCCAAACTTCAAAACTTCGAAAAGTTGAGTTTACAATTAAAGGAATGACTTGTTCAGGTTGTGAACACCACGTTAAAGCAGAGATTAGCAAACTAAAAGGAATTGTGGAAGTTGTGGTTTCTTATGAGAAAGGCAATGCCATTGTTAAGTTTGACAACAAACAAACAAGTATTATAGAAATTGAAAAAGCTATCAATTCGACAGGTTATAAATCACTAAAAAGTAAAATTATATCATAATGGAAATTAAATTACAATCAATTATAACTTGCCCAAATTGCGGATACAAAAAAGAGGAAACAATGCCGACAGACGCTTGCCAATATTTTTACGAATGTGAAAATTGCAAGAAGAGATTAAAACCATTGCAAGGCGATTGTTGTGTGTATTGCAGTTACGGGACTGTTCCTTGTCCTCCAATACAACAAGACAAAAAATGCTGTTGACAAACTGGAAGCAACCTCGTCCGAGAGAATGCAGATTTCTCTGGATATTTAATAAATAATTGGATATGTTTTGGTGAAAATAAATGACAATGACTGAATTAGAAAAAATTTTACAGCAAAAAGCTATAAAACCCACCGCTATGCGTTTGTTGGTGGTTGAAAAGTTATTGAAACAACAATATGCAGTAAGTCATAAAGAGCTGGCAGAACAGTTTGAAAAAGCAGATAATATTACTCTCTTCAGAACACTTAAAGTATTCCTGGAACACAAACTTGTCCATACCATTGATGATGGAAGCGGAGTGATTAAATACGCACTTTGCCAATCAGGATGCAATTGTAATTTATCAGAACTGCACACACATTTTTATTGTACCGACTGCAAACATACTTTTTGCCTTACTGAAACAGAAATTCCGAACATCGAAGTTCCTCAAAACTTTAAATTAGATGGAGCTAATTTAGTTCTTAAGGGGAAATGCGACAAATGTAACAAATAGATTTTTTCAACTTTGCAATTCGATTGCACTAAAATATTTTTTATATTTGCAGTCTGATGAAAATATTTGTAATCCTATTCAGTATCTATTTTTTGGCATTATCCGTAATGCCCTGTACTGATGCGTGCGATATAAATATAAGCAATTCTTCAAAATCAGAATTTACTAAAATCTCCAACGACCAAACGAACTGCAAAGATGTGTGCAGCCCTTTTTGTTCTTGCGCCTGTTGCCATACCGTTGTAAATTTTACTTTTCAGTCTTTCAAAATAAGTGAAACAAAGCCGAGTTTCGGCAAACAGCAAAAATTCCCGCTTTGGGCTTTCAATTTCATTTCCAGTTACCACGGACACATTTGGCAACCGCCAAAGATTAATGCTTAATATTTTTTAGCAAATGTATTTATAGGTGGGGCGTATGGCATATCCTCCACTAATAAAGAAGCGTACTATATAAGTCGTGCATTTAGCTGTTCATTTTGTGATAAACAGAAAGAACTTATATCCTTTATTATTAATCATTAATCAAATGAATTGTGTTAGACAGTATCATAAAATTCAGTATTAAAAACAAGCTTGTTATCGGTATAATGACCTTGTTGCTCATCATTTGGGGAGTTTGGAGTGTGACAAGACTATCCATAGACGCTGTCCCCGATATTACCAATAATCAGGTACAAATAATTACAGTTTGTCCCACATTAGCAGGTCAGGAAGTAGAACAATTAGTGACCTTCCCCATTGAGCAAAGTATTGCCAATATTCCAGGTTTGGAAGAAACCCGGAGTATTTCAAGGTTTGGTTTGTCGGTAATTACAGTTGTGTTTAAAGACAATGTAGATGTTTATTTTGCCAGACAGCTTATTAGTCAAAAACTAAAAGAAGCCGAAGAAAATATACCTAAAGGTATTGGTACACCGGAACTTGCTCCCGTAAGTACAGGCTTAGGTGAAGTATACCAATACATTATCCACCCTAAGAAGGGTAGCGAGAATAAATACAATGCTAAAGAACTGCGAACAATGCAAGATTGGATTGTTGCACGTCAGCTTTTCGGCACACCCGGCATTGCAGAAGTTAACAGTTTTGGTGGCGAGCTGAAACAATATGAAGTAGCTGTAAATCCTAACCGCTTAAAGGCAATGGGTGTTAGTGTTCCCGATATTTTCACTGCATTAGAAAAAAACAACCAAAATACAGGCGGTGCATACATTGATAAGAAACCGAATGCCTATTTCATCCGAGGTATCGGTTTGGTTACTTCATTAGATGATGTAAAAAATATCAGTGTAAAGAACGAAACCGGAAGTGTACCCATTTTTATAAAAGATGTGGCAGATGTTCGTTTTGGTAATGCAGTACGCTACGGAGCATTGACCTACAATGGAGAGGTAGATGCAGTAGGTGGCGTAGTGATGATGCTGAAAGGCGAAAATGCAAGCAATGTGGTAGAAAGAATAAAAGAGAAACTACCCACCATACAAAAATCTTTGCCCGAAGATGTTGTGATAGAACCTTATTTAGACCGTACAGATTTGGTAGACAGGGCAATGAATACTGTTAAGAAAAACCTTATTGAAGGAGCTTTGATTGTCATCTTTGTATTGGTTCTTTTCTTAGGAAATTTCAGAGCCGGATTGATTGTAGCTTCAGCCATTCCTTTAGCATTACTGTTCGCATTGGCTTTAATGAATGTGTTTGGCGTAAGTGCCAATTTAATGAGTTTGGGAGCGATAGATTTTGGATTAATTGTAGATGGGGCGGTAATTATTGTAGAAGCCACATTGCATCATTTAGGTTTAAGGAAATCTACACAAAGGCTCACACAGCAAGAAATGGATAATGAAGTATTTACCTCAGCTTCCAAAATTCGTAATAGTGCAGCCTTTGGTGAAATCATTATCCTAATCGTTTACATTCCTATTTTGACTTTGGTGGGTGTTGAAGGAAAAATGTTTCGGCCAATGGCACAAACAGTAGGTTTTGCAATCTTTGGAGCGTTGATTTTGTCTTTGACCTACATCCCGATGATGTGTGCTTTATTCCTATCTAAGAAGCCAGTACACAAAGAAACTATTTCGGATAGGATGATGAATTGGCTACAAAGAAAATACCAGCCATTGTTAGAAAAAGCCATCAGAATAAAATATTGGCTAGTAGGTATAACCGTTGCCATATTTGCTTTTAGCCTTTTTTAGATCGGAAGAGC
>DLND01000040.1:5196-7993 GCA_002476905.1 Flavobacteriales bacterium UBA7519 | reverse complement strand
GTAGCCTTTTTTTATTCAGCCGAATGGGTGGCGAATTTATACCACAGTTACAGGAAGGAAATTTTGCCTTTCATTGCATTTTGCCACAAGGAAGTTCATTGAGCCAGAGTATAGAAACCTCAATGCAAGCTTCAAGAATTATTAAAGAATTTGACGAAGTAAAAATGGTAGTAGGCAAAACCGGAGCCGCAGAAGTACCAACCGACCCAATGCCACCTGAAGCGACAGATTTAATGGTTATTTTAAAACCGCAAAGTGAATGGAAAAGTGGCAGAAGTTATGATGAATTGGCAGATGCTATCAATGAAAAATTAGAAGCAATACCTGGTGTATTTTTCGAAAAGAACCAGCCAATACAAATGCGTTTCAATGAGTTGATGACAGGTATTAGGCAAGATGTGGCGGTAAAAATATTTGGCGAAAATTTAGATACATTGGCGCTGAATGCCGATAAAGTAAGCAAAGTTATCCAAACAGTAGAAGGCGCTACATCTCCACAAGTAGAACGTGTGAGTGGCTTACCGCAAATAAATGTGGAATATGACCGTACTCGCTTAGCCAATTACGGAATAACAGTGGAAGATGTGAACAACGTGGTAAGCACTGCGTTTGCAGGTAAAAGTGCAGGAGTAGTTTTTGAAAACGAAAGAAGGTTTGATTTGGTCGTACGTTTAGACAGTACACATCGTAGTAGTATAGAAGATGTAAATAATCTGATGATACCCACTTCAACAGGTAATCAAATACCATTATCACAAGTAGCAAATATTGATTATAAGTTAGGTCCGGCACAAATAAGCCGTGAAGCTGGAAAACGTAGAATTGTAATCGGATTCAACGTTGCAGGCAGAGATGTGCAAAGTGTGGTAGAAGAAATTCAGCAAAAATTAAATGCACAGGTAAAATTACCACCAGGTTATTATTTCACTTACGGCGGTCAGTTTGAAAATCTGAAAGAAGCCAGCAATAGATTAATGATAGCCGTTCCTATTTCCTTGTTATTAATTTTTGTGTTGCTCTATTTCACGTTCCGTTCCTTTAAGCAAGCAGGTTTAATATTTACAGCTATCCCAATGAGCGCCATTGGTGGCGTATTGGCTTTAATGCTTCGTGGAATGCCTTTCAGCATCAGTGCAGGCATTGGCTTTATCGCTTTATTTGGAGTAGCGGTTCTCAACGGAATTGTATTGATTGGAACTTTCAACCAATTAGAAAAAGAAGGGATAAAAGATGTATTGAAACGAGTAATTGAAGGAACTAAAATTCGTCTGCGTCCAGTATTGATGACTGCAACTGTTGCCAGTTTAGGATTTTTACCAATGGCATTGAGCAGCAGCGCAGGTGCAGAAGTTCAAAAACCTTTAGCAACCGTAGTAATTGGTGGTTTGTTTACGGCAACTTTCCTTACGTTGTTCGTTCTGCCATTACTCTACATCATTTTTAATTCAAAAATTAATTTAAAAAGAAAATTCAAAGTGAAACCCATTGTAACCATAATTGTATTGCTTTTATCAATGGTAGGCTTTACAGCAAATGCACAAACACAGCATTTATCAAGTGTTGATGATGCGATAAATATTGCCCTACAAAATAATCAAAGTATTAAAGCATCTGATTTGGAAATTGAGGCGAGTAAAGTTTTGAAAAAAACAGCCGGAGAATTACCAAAACTCGATTTTAACGCACAATTGGGTCAATATAATAGTACAAAATTCGACCAGTCTTTTCAGGTGTCACAAACCATTCCTTTTCCGTCATTATTCGGAGCAAAAAAGGAGTTGATTAATGCTGAAATTAAAGGTAAAGAATTGCAGAAGAACTTGAGTGTTTTAGAATTAAAAAATCAGGTACGAACGTATTATTATCAAATCCTGTACCTGCAACACAATCAAAAACAATTGCAACAATTGGACAGCTTATATGGTGATTTTATTGGCATTGCAAAGCTTCGATACAAAACTGGTGATACTAAAAAAGTGGATATAAGTACAGCAGAAGCTAAGAAAGGGGAAATCAATTTATTGTTAAAACAGAATGAAGTGTTATTAAATAATGCAGTTGCCAGTCTGAAAACATTAATGAATGCTAAAGAAGATTTTATCATTGTAGAAAATGGAATTTTTCAACCTTTACAAATCAGTAATTTGCTGGACAATGATGCAGTAGCAAATCATCCTGCAATTCAGTCCTTATATCAGGATGCAGTTATTGCAGAAAAGACCAAAAAGGTAGAACGTTCGCAAGGTTTACCCGATTTTACGATAGGTTACACAAATCAATCTTTGATAGGCTTTCAAACAGTAAATGGTGCGGAGAAATATTTCAATTCTGGTAACCGATTTAATTCTGTAAACATCGGCATTGCAATTCCCATTACTTACGGTGCTACCAAAGCCAGAATAAAATCTTTGGATTATAGAAAGCAAGCAGCCGAAGCCAATGCACAACAGCAACAGAGAACGTTGGCAACGCAAATGCAAAATGCTTTGTTGCAATACCAGCAGGATATGAAGCAGTTCAATTATTTTCAGCAAGAAGCTTTGCCTAATGCTAAAGAAATTGTTTCAGCAGCACAATTAGGTTACAAAACAGGCGACATCGGTTATGTAGAATATCTTTTTGCCTTGCAAACCGCAACCGATATTCAGTTGAATTACCTCAAAAGTATTCAGCAGGTCAACCAATCTGTAATCAATATTTATTCATTCATCAATCAATAAGTACAAATGAAATTCAATATAAAAAAAATCACGTTGATGACAGCCATAGCTGTTTTACTATTTGCTTTTTCTGCCTG
>DLND01000040.1:4516-5160 GCA_002476905.1 Flavobacteriales bacterium UBA7519 | reverse complement strand
AAAAATGATAAGAAAGCAGAAGATAAATCTGCCGAAACCAAAACTGCAGGAAAAGAAGAAGCACCACACGAGGAAGAAACGCCAACCATTGCCACACTTACCGAAGAACAAATAAAAACGGTAGGCATACAATTAGGCACCATTGAACACAAGGAATTAACAGCAACCATCAAAGCAAACGGAAATCTGAAAGTTCCCAATAACAATAAAGCCAACGCCACTTCTTTGTATGGTGGTGTGATAAGAACACTGAAAGTTCAAATTGGAGATTATGTAAGAAAAGGTCAGGTTATTGCAACCATTGCCAATCCGCAGTTCATCCAATTGCAGGAAGAATATTTGAGTACAGCAAGCAGAATTACGTTTGCAGAACAGGAATTAGCAAGGCAAAAAGAACTGAATGAAGGCAATGCAGGTGCAAAGAAAAATCTGCAAAGTGCTACTGCCGAATTAAGCAGTTTAAGAACCCGCAGAGCTTCCTTGCAACAGCAGATACAATTAATGGGCATCAATCCAGGTTCGGTATCAAACGGAAATTTAAAATCCGCATTGGTCGTAACCAGTCCGCTGAATGGTACGGTTAGCAACGTTTTTGCCAAAATTGGAAGTTATGTAGATGTTTCTTCGCCGGTTATCGAAATTGT
>DLND01000040.1:0-4461 GCA_002476905.1 Flavobacteriales bacterium UBA7519 | reverse complement strand
CGCCGGTTATCGAAATTGTAGATAACAGTTCATTGCATTTAGATTTACAGGTGTTTGAAAAAGATTTACCACAGGTAAAAGTTGGACAAACTATTCATTTTACTTTAACCAATAATCCTACTGCTGAGTATGATGCTACAGTTTTCAGCATTGGTTCATCCTTTGAAAACGAGAGCAAAACCATCGCCGTTCATTGTCGTGTAAATGGTAATAAAAGTGGTTTAATTGATGGAATGAATATCACTGGTATTGTCAGTCTTAGCAATGTAACAACTCCAGCTGTACCCAATGATGCGATTGTAAATGCCGATGGTAAATACTACATTTTTGTACAAACCGATAAAAAAGCAGAAGAGCATCACGAAGAAGGCGAAGAAGAAGGAAGTCAAAAAGAGGGCGAAGAAAAAAAACATAAAAACAGTAAGAATTTTGAAAAAGTAGAAGTACTGAAAGGCGTGTCTGATATGGGTTACACCGCAGTAACTTTTGTAAACGAAATTCCTGCAAATGCAAAAATTGTAACAAAAGGAGCATTCTTTGTAAATGCAAAATTGAGCAATACTGGTGGTCACGAAGACTAAAAAAAGAAACAATGATTTGGCTAAAATTTTATTTGCCGGTGTATTTGGTGTTGTATATTATGGTAGCTTTTGTGCCACCATAATACCGAACCTACAAGCAAACTGGCATCAATCCCATAACTTTTGGCAAAACAGATATTGCACACGACTATATCGGTTTTGTGATGAAAGTATTGATAGCATTGCTTTTCGTTGCGGTATTCATCTATTCGTTCAGCGATAAAATGTATCAATATTTAGTACCGATTTCTAATTTAATGAAAGACGTGTTTTTAATCATTGCATTAATACTGATACACCTTTCATTACTATGGATTTCAGTAGCGCAATATCAAATGAGTAACAGTTGGCGTGTCGGTATTGATGAAAATAACAAAACCGAATTAATCACAAAAGGATTATTCTCTTACAGCCGGAACCCGATTTTTTTGGGAATGATAATCAGTGTTGCAGGAATATTTTTTATACTACCCAATACACTTACATTTTTCCTGATGCTTACTACCTATATCGTTATTCAAATTCAGATAAGACTGGAAGAAGAGTTTTTGGAAAAACAACACGGAGAACAATATTTAATTTATAAAAAAACAACTAAAAGACTACTCTAATGGAACACAAACATAAATACGATGCACAAGGCAAGCAAATTTGCTGTTCGCCGCAGGAAGCAAAAATAAATGAAAAAGCCGATGAAAAATTGGTGCAGCAGGAAGGTGCCAAAGCCTTACCCGTTATTGAAGAAAAAACAAGAGAGCGCCACTTCAAAGGCGATGGTCATTTTCACGGTACAAGGTTCAAAGAAGAATTAGACCACGACCACAGCAACGAACATTCAGACGATGATGGACACGACCATAGCCACGATGAAAATAAGTCCACCCTTCAAATGTTCTTGCCTGCAATCATTTCATTCGTGCTATTGATGATTGCTATTGCTTTTGATAATTGGCTACCGCAATCCTGGTTTACAGGTTGGGTAAGAGCTGTTTGGTATATAATAGCTTATGCACCAGTCGGATTTCCTGTAATAAAAGAAGCTTTTGAAAGTATTGGTAAAGGCGATGTTTTTTCAGAATTTTTATTGATGAGCATTGCCACCATCGGAGCTTTTGTCATTGGCGAATACCCTGAGGGTGTTGCTGTAATGTTGTTTTATGCCGTTGGCGAAGTATTCCAGACTTTGGCAGTAACAAGAGCTAAAACAAATATTAAAACGTTGCTCGATCAAAGACCAGATGAAGTAACTATTTTAGAAAATAATCAAGCTAAGACCATAAAAGCAGAAACCGCAAGTATTGGCAATATAATTCAATTAAAACCCGGAGAAAAATTAGGACTAGATGGAGAATTATTATCCGAAACCGCTTCATTCAATACAGCAGCACTAACAGGAGAAAGTAAGCCCGACACCAAAACCAAAGGTGAAACCGTATTGGCGGGAATGATAAATTTAACGACCGTTGCACAGGTAAAAGTAACGACTGCTTATACTGATAGCAAACTTTCTAAAATTTTGGAATTGGTACAAAATGCCACTGCACAAAAAGCACCAACAGAATTATTCATCCGCAAATTTGCAAAAATCTACACACCGATTGTTGTGTTGTTGGCAGTGCTAATTACTATAGTTCCTTATTTTTTTGTAGGCGATTACGTATTTAGTCAATGGTTGTACAGAGCATTGGTGTTTTTGGTTATTTCTTGTCCTTGTGCTTTGGTTATCAGTATTCCTTTGGGTTATTTTGGTGGAATTGGTGCTGCTTCAAAAAATGGAATTTTATTTAAAGGAAGCAATTTCTTAGACGCCATCGCTAATATCCAAAATGTAGTGATGGATAAAACAGGAACAATGACAGAAGGCGTTTTCAAAGTACAGGAAGTTAATTTGAAACCTGAATTAAATAAAGACGAAATTCTGAAATTGGTAAATGCCTTAGAAAGTCAAAGTACACATCCTGTTGCCACAGCCATTCATCAATATGTAGGAGAAATTGACAATTCCCTAAAATTAGAAAACACAGAAGAAATAGCAGGTCACGGTTTAAAAGCCAACGTAAACGGAAAAGAATTATTGGTAGGTAATTTCAAATTGATGGACAAGTTCAATATCAGTTATGATTTAGACCCAAGTACGATTGTTTACACTTTAATCGCCATTGCTTACGATGGAAAATTTGCAGGCTACATTACCATTGCCGACAGCATCAAAGAAGATGCACAGATTACGATTGACAAACTAAAAACATTAGGCGTAAAAACTACAATGTTGAGTGGAGATAAAAGCACCGTGGTAAAATTTGTTGCTGATAAATTGGGAATTAATAATGCCTTTGGCGATTTATTACCCGAAGACAAAGTAAATAAAGTAAAAGAAATAAAAGCCCAAAACGAAACCGTAGCATTCGTAGGCGATGGCGTGAACGACGCACCAGTAGTAGCTTTGAGCGATGTAGGAATTGCAATGGGTGGTTTAGGAAGTGATGCCACCATCGAAACTGCAGATGTGGTTATTCAGGATGATAAGCCAAGCAAAATCCCGATGGCAATCAATATAGGCAAGCAAACAAAAAAAATAGTTTGGCAAAATATCATTTTAGCATTTGCTGTAAAAGCAATCTTTTTAGTACTTGGCGCAGGTGGTTTAGCCACAATGTGGGAAGCCGTTTTTGCTGATGTTGGTGTGGCTTTATTGGCAATTTTAAACGCTGTACGTATACAAAGGATGAAATTTTAAAGAATAGAACATCCTAATGATGAATAAAACAGACAATTCGTAAGAAAGGCAAAAGTTATCAAATGTCAATTTGTCGAAGGAGAAGAAGAAGAAGAAAAGACCTTCGCTCTTTATGATACTTTTTGGGATATTTTTAGCTCTGTGTCTTATTGCTTTGATATACATAAAATTAGACACTATTATATCTATCCCTATCACTAAAAATGGACTTATTAGTTCTGTATCGAGCAAAAACCAAAGTTCCAAAAGAGAAACCCGAAAATGCAAATTTCTTTCAAATATGACAGTATTTGGGCTTCTCTATTATTGTTTAAAAAATAGATTTAGGATAACGGATGGATAAATTTTATAACGAAACGCTGGCTAAGCTGGAAAACGAAATCAAAGAATTTGAGATTGAAGCAGACTGTTCGATAGAACGCATTGAAGCAGTTATACAACTTATTATCAAATGTTTATTCGACGTAAAAAAATATATTTTAAAAAGAGGATTTAAGAATGTTGATGAAGAAATTCGCTTTTTTAAATATCAAAAGCCAATTATCGTTTCTGATATTCTTGAAAAAATTGATTTCCTGCCGTTCGTCCTTAAATCCGGTCTGCAAGACTTTCATCTTTATAGTAAACAGCATTTCCTTTAAGAATAAGGTCATTTGGTAAGCCTCATCCGCAGTTTGCATCATTTGAGAAGATAGCATATCTTCCTGACGCTGAATTTCCGATAATATTTTGTTCAACACGATTTCCATAGCTTAGTCTGTTAAAAGTTATCACTACTTGTTTCGGAACCACATTTTAATTGATATACCAAAACTTGGAAATAATATGTAAACCATTATCACATTGTGTCCCCATATTGGGAAAGATTTATTTCCAATTACGCTTTTTGATGTATATTGGAAAAGCAGAAAAAGGGTTAAGTACACTACGACTTAACCCTTTTTTTATTAAATTTGCAATAATGATTTACAAGGTAATCAGATGAAAGCGAGTGCAGTAAGCACCATTACTAAATCGTTACCGATAGCACTTTCGGTTCTTGTAAACTACTCTTTATTAGCCACTTTGGGCTATATTAATCTTTTTACCAAAAAAAAGACAATTTTTCAAGACTAAATTTAACTAGTCGTTCCTTAACAAAAC
>DLND01000041.1 GCA_002476905.1 Flavobacteriales bacterium UBA7519 | reverse complement strand
TAGTATGTACTGTTTGTTTAAGCATTTTTCATACAGGCAG
The DNA here is from genome assembly GCA_002476905.1 of Flavobacteriales bacterium UBA7519. Classification (GTDB taxonomy): domain Bacteria; phylum Bacteroidota; class Bacteroidia; order Flavobacteriales; family Weeksellaceae; genus Epilithonimonas. The sequence continues at coordinate 6,751 of DLND01000041.1, read as the reverse complement.
TGTTACCAAAAGTATATGTAGCACCAACAGTTATTTTTCTGTCATGAGCTACTTTTTTTTGATAAGTAGATCCCAGTGTAAAATTGAATGACTTGATTCTATAACTGTTAGAATAGCCACTGATCAGTTCCGCTCCAGTTAAAGAAACTTCTTCGATGTCATAAAGCTTTCCGAAATAAAAATTTGATCTAAGACCTATCCCTATTTCTGGACTCACTTGGTAAGAAACTGCCGCCTGAACCGTATTCAGCGTTCCTTCCCCATGGAAGTGATGTGCTTCTGTAACAGCAGCATCGTCCTGCAGTGTTCCCGATGTAAGAATGTTATAAGTTTTTGAACTGTATGGCTGGAAATTCATCCCAAATTTTACCTTTCTGGAAATAGGGAAAGCTATCGATATATTAGATAGATATGTCGAATGTTTATTCGATTTTATATTATTAAAGTCAGATCTGTAATAATTATTTTCGTTGGTGCCTTCTACTTTCAAAGTGGTAAGTTCCAAGTTGGTATTCGCAGCTGGGTTTCGGAAATTAAAATTATTATTAAAGTCCCAAATGTAAGCCGTGGAAATGCCTCCCATTGAACTAATATCGACTGTGTTATCATATTTTACATCTCCAATTCCGTAAGCTCCGTATGGCGAATTACCGATACTTTGAGCGTTCAGGAAATATCCTGCTACCAATGATGATAAAACAAAAACTCTCTTCATCCTATAAAATTTCAATGCGCAAATATCTTAATTAATAATGAATTGCAAAAATATATTTGGGTTAAAGTTTGTTAAGTACCTTCGATAGATTAATGTTATTTTCCGATAGTTGGTAAAGATTGTTAGATTACTTCATTTTTTAACAGATTTGGCTAAAAACTTCTGACATCTGGCACCTGACTTCTAACGAAAATATTATCTTTGCTCGTATGAAATGGGAACAGGTTATCGGTCAGCAAACTATAAAGAATCTACTAAAAGATAGTATTAAGGATTCTAGAGTAGGGCACGCACAGCTTTTCGTAGGAGAAGAAGGTTTTGGTGTTTTACCGTTGGCTTTGGCAATGGCTCAGGAGATTTTTGAAAATGAAAATCCAGCATCTGTTCATAAGGTTGAGAATCTTAACCATCTCGATCTGCATTTCAGTTTTCCGGTTTTTACAGAAAATAAAAACTCTCTTAGCAAAAGACTTTTTGATCAATGGAGAGAATTTATTTTAGAAAATCCTTATTCATCTTTTGATGATTGGACTAGTTTTCTGGAATCTGAAAATAAACAGTTTTTCATTTCAGCCGATGAAGCAGAAGATATCGGACAGAGATTCAATCTAAAAAGCTTTGAAGGTGGAAGTAAAATCCTGATTGTCTGGAGAGCGGACAAAATGAACGATGCTGCTGCTAATAAAATTCTGAAATTCTTGGAGGAACCTCCAAAAAATACATTTATCATCCTTTGTGCACCAAGTACCAATGATATCTTACCAACGATTTTATCAAGATGTCAAATCGTCAATATTCCAAGAATTAATGATGAAGATATTTTAGAAAAACTTAGAAGTCATAATTCTGCAAAAGAAATTGCTTATCAGGCACAAGGCGACTGGAATTTGGCTAAATCATTGTCAGAAAATAACGAAGGCGCTTCGGAATTCGAGACTTTATTTATCCAATGGGTTAGAAATGCTTTTCAGGCAAAAAAGAAGCCCGAAGTTCTTCGTGAAATCGTAAAATGGGCGCGCCAAATCTCCGAATGGAACCGGGAAAAACAAATGAAATTCCTCAGTTATTGTATTGAGATTTTTCGTTTGGCGATGCTTCAAAATTACGGAAATGATAATCTAGTTTATAAAAAATTGAATGAAGGAAACTTCAATTGGCAATCTTTTTCCAAGTTCATTCACGGTGCCAATATTGTTTCTATTGTAGAGGAAATTACAGACGCTTCTTATCACATTTCCAGAAATGCCAATTCTAAAATTGTATTAACGGATATGGGGATTAAATTGACTCGATACATTCACAAATCAGCAAATTAAAATAGTTTGGGCGCCTCTATCCGCCCTCCGTTCCCGCTTTTTTTCTCCGCTACGCTCCGCAAAAAGAGCTCCACTCAGGTCGGGGCGCGCCTCGCAATGATTTATATTTCAGAATAATAGTACATTTTGATATTATAGATAACTTCAATTTAGTTTTAATAAAAAATTAATCAAACAAATGTTTGATTGAATATATTTTTTGATTTAACTTTGCCCCGTCAAAAAATCAATTATGCCAACAAAAGAAGAACATATTATGATGGTTGCGGAGAAACTCTTCGCTGCCAATGGTTATAATGGGACTTCTGTGAGAGATATTGCAGCGAAGGCTAAGGTCAATGTTTCTATGATTTCTTATTATTTCGGTTCGAAGGAAAATCTGATGGAGGAGCTTTTTAAATGGAGAATGGAAGAAGGACTCAACTTCGCTAAGAATATATTGGAAAATAATGAACTGAACGAAATTCAAAAAATCGATGCTTTTGTTGATAATTTCGTAAACCGAGTTCAGAGATTGAGAGATTTCTTTTTGCTTGTTCACACACAGCAAGTCATCAGTCAGAATAAGAATATTCAGAATTTTCTTAAGGCTTCAAAAATCAATTATATAGAAATCAATCAAAAGATTATTGAACAAGGTGTGGAAAAAGGGATTTTTACAAAAAAACCTTCTTATCATCTTTTACAATGTACCATTTCGGGAACTATTTTCAATGCGATGCACGGGATGAAGATGTATAAAGAATATCTTAAGAAACAGAAGTCTGATTTTGACGATAAACATTACGAGAATCAATATTTCCAAGAAGCATCTGACCACGTAAAAACGATTATCAGAGCGCTGGTTGGTTATCAAGGATAATAATTACACAACTATAACAATAATTACTAAAGTGAATAAATTTTATGCAACAGTGTTCTTAATAATGGCTTTTGCCTCAGTTTCTGCACAGGAAAAAAGAGTGCTAAGTCTAGAAGAAGCTGTGAAATTAGGAATTGCGAATAGCAAAAATCTAAAGATAGACCAAGCTAAAATAGAGGAAGCTACGGCTAATCTATTGGCAGCGAAAAACAGACAGTTACCGGAACTCATGGTGTCCGGAAGTTATTTGTATTTGCCTTTCGAACCCAATGTAGATTTGAAAATCCCAGGAATGTCTGGAGGCGGACCAAAAGTGAGCAATGTGCTTTATGGTTCTGCCAATGTATCGGTGCCAATCTATTCTGGAGGAAGAATCAAGTACGGAATCAAGTCTGCGGAATACCTTGTTGAAGCTTCGAAACTAACTTCTGAAAACGACAAGAACGCGATAGCGTACAATATTTCTCAAGCTTACAATAATCTTTTCAAAGCAAATGAAGTGGTGAAATTGTTGAAGGAAAACTTGGCGTCTTCACAGAAAAGAGACCAATCTTTCTTCAAACTAGAAAACAATGGCGTGATTGCGAGAAATGACCGTTTGAAAGCACAGCTTCAGACTTCTAACATCGAATTACAATTGATGGAAGCAGAGAACAATTACAATATTGCCAATATCAATATGGATTTACTTTTAGGTCTTCCAGATAATACAGAAATCGAGGTTGATTCTAATTATATCGGAGCAGATGACCTTGGAAAACCGGATGATTATTACTTGAATTTAGCCAGAGAAAACAGAAATGATTTGAAAGCAATAGACTATCAAAGAAAAGCTGCTGCGCTTGGAACCAAATCTGCAAAAGCAGAAAACCTTCCTTCGTTAGCTTTCACAGGTGGTTACGTTGCAGCGGATATTCCTAAACTTTTGACAATCACAAATGCCGTGAACGTGGGTGTTGGAATTCAATATAATCTTTCTAATATCTGGAAAAAGAATTCGAGTTATGTTCAATCGAAAGCTAAAGAACAGGAATTGGCAGCAGCGAATGATTTGCTAAATGATAATGTAACATTAGAAGTAAAACGTGATTATCAGAATGACTTGTATGCACACAAGAAAATCGATGTTTATCAAAGAGCATTGGAGCAGGCGGAAGAAAATTACAGAATCACGCTTAATAAATATAACAATGGTTTAGAAACCATTACCAATCTTTTGGATGCTGATACTGCGAGAATCACAGCAAACGTTAATGTGGTTACTTCTAAAGCGGATGCAGCGCTGGCTCACAAAAAATTATTACAAACTACTGGAATTATTAATCAATAATGTCTGAGGCAGGATGTCGGAAGTCTGATGACTGCTATTCGGAAACAAAAAAAAATAAACTTAATATAAAATCATCCGACATCCATCATCGGACATCGGACAAATCAATAAAAAACTTTAAACAAATAAAATGGCACAAGACAACATAAAATTCGAACAAGGAGAAATCCCTGTTAAAAAGAAAAAAAGCCCTGTATTCTACGTTGTAGTTGCGGTTGCGGTTTTAGGAGCAGCTTTCTTTGGTGTTAGAGAATACCAATATAGTCAGACTCACGAAGAAACTGATGATGCTCAAATCGCAGCAGATGTAAGCCCAGTGATTTCTAAAATCTCCGGTTATATCTCAGAAGTTAAAGCTAAAGACAATCAATTTGTTAAAAAAGGAGATACATTAATTATCCTTGATAACAGAGATCAATCTATGGCTTTATCTCAGGCAGAAGCAGCTTTGGGAACAGCTCAGAGTAACGTTTCTTCAGCTCAGGCAGGTTCAGAAGCTGCAAAATCAGGAATTGGTAATTCCAGAGCGGCTGTTCAGACTGCTAATGCACAAATCGAAGCGGCGAAAGTGAATGTCTGGAGAACAGAACAGGATATGAAAAGATATTCTGAATTGGTAAAAGACCATTCTATCACTCAACAACAATATGAGCAAGCAGTTGCTGCTTATCAAACAGCTCAAAAACAATTGCAGGTTTTAGTTGACCAGAAGAATCAAGCGAATGTTCAGACTGGTGTTGTGACTTCTCAATCTAACGCAACTTATCAAAATATCGGCGTTGCCAATTCTCAATTGAAACAAAGACAAGTTGACGTAGAAAATGCAAAATTGAATCTTTCTTATACTGTGATTACAGCTAAAGAAGATGGTTATGTTTCTAAAATCCCTGTGCAGGTAGGTCAGTTTATCCAAGCTGGTTCACAATTGTTCAGTATTGTGTTGAGTAACCAAAAATGGGTTGTAGCCAACTATAAAGAAACTCAGGTTGAGAAAATGGTTGAAGGTCAGAAAGTAGAAATCGAGATTGATGCTTATCCGGGACAGAAATTCCAAGGGACAATCAGTTCATTCTCTCCGGCTACAGGTTCTGCGTTTGCATTGCTTCCTCCGGATAACGCTAGTGGAAACTTCGTAAAAGTGGTTCAGAGAATTCCTGTTAAAATCACTTTCGACAACCTTAACGAGGACATTATGAAAAAACTACGTGTTGGAATGAACGTTAAGACTGTGGTTTCCTTGAAATAATTAATCTCACCAATTTTATCGCAAAGTCGCTAAATAGATTTATTAATAATTAGAAAAGTCGCAAACCAAAAACTTGAAGATTTTTGCGCCTTTTATATACATATATTAAAAAAAAACTTGCGCCTTTGCGTTGAAGAAAAACATTTAAAAATGCAAGACGATTCATTAGTAGAATATGGATTCCGCAGGGTAATTGTAACCATTACCGCTATCGTTTGTGCGCTTCTGGAAATTGTGGATTCCACGATTGTGAATGTAGCACTGAACGAAATGAAAGGTAATCTGGGGGCAACGTTGTCCGAAGTAGGCTGGGTAATTACCGCTTACGCCATCGGAAACGTGATCATTGTTCCGATGACGAGCTGGCTGTCTCAGCAGTTTGGACGCCGAAATTACTTTGCTGCATCCATCATTATATTCACAGTTTTCTCCTTTCTCTGCGGTAATGCGACCAACATTTGGGAACTCGTATTTTTCAGATTGATGCAAGGGATAGGTGGTGGAGCACTTTTGGTAACTTCACAAACCATCATTACAGAATCTTACCCTGTAGAAAAGAGAAGTATGGCTCAGGCTATCTACGGATTGGGCGTTATTATCGGACCAACTTTGGGTCCGCCGTTGGGAGGTTATATCGTTGATAATTACAGCTGGCCATATATTTTTTACATCAATATTCCGTTGGGGATTATCGCTACATTATTGACATTACAATTCATCAAGAGTCCAAGATTCGCAGAGAAACGTTCGGCTTCGGATGTCGATTGGTTGGGGATTGGATTGTTGGCTGCCTTCGTAGGCTCGTTACAATATATTTTGGAAAGAGGTCACGAGGATGATTGGTTTGAGAGTAAAGCCATTGTTGTATTGACAATTACAGCCGTTGTAGGATTTATATTATTCATCTGGCGAGAACTCACCTTCAGATATCCGATTGTAGAGCTCCGTGTTTTGAAAAATGGAAACCTAAGGATTGGAACCGTGATGTCCTTTGTGTTAGGGTTTGGGTTGTATGGATCTACGTTTATTGTTCCACTTTATACGCAAAGTATTCTGGGGTGGACGGCGTTACAATCCGGAGCATTGATGATTCCTGCTGCGTTGACCACTGCTTTTATGATGCCAATCATTGGTAAGCTTTTAACAAAAGGTGTAAAACAGCAGTTATTGGTAGCGTTAGGATTATTAATATTCTTCATCTACAGTTTCTGGGGTTACAAAATCATCACACCGGACACCGGGAAAGATGCTTTCTTCTGGATGCTGATTGTTAGGGGTACGT
>DLND01000202.1:2855-3452 GCA_002476905.1 Flavobacteriales bacterium UBA7519 | reverse complement strand
AACAGGAAGCATTGATTTCTGAAGATGATAAATCGAAAATCCAAGTTCCGGACTTGGCACGAAATCTTTTGGAAGAGGTCGCTTTTGCAGCCAGAGAAAGTGAATATGTAGATGCAAAAAGTGGCGTGAGTGCAAGATTAACCATCAGTGCGATGGAAAACCTAATTGCAGCTGCTAAATTGAGACTATTGGAATCTGATTCGGACAAGACGCAAGTTCGTTTGTTGGATTTTATGTCAATTATTCCATCCATTACTGGTAAGATTGAGTTGGTTTACGAAGGTGAACAAGAAGGTGCAGATTTCGTAGCCAAAATATTAATTGATGACGCTGTGATGACACAATTCGAAAGCCTTTTCCCAAGAGTTCCAAAACTAGAAAAAGAAGGTTTAAAAACACCTTACACCGATATCATCCAATGGTTCAACAACAATCATCTGGAACTCAATTATTCTGATACGGATAAAGAATTCTACAACAAATTGGACAGCGTAAAGCCTCTAACCACTTTGATTGAAGAAAATGTTCCTGAATTGGATGCCCATGATAAAAACTTCTGCAAGGAGTTAGTGCTTTGGGCTTTGACCATCAGTAAAA
>DLND01000202.1:0-2693 GCA_002476905.1 Flavobacteriales bacterium UBA7519 | reverse complement strand
CTCGGAGAAATTTCTCCGAGGTTTTTATTTATAGCCCCATCTACAAACTCAGGATAAATTATAGTTTCTAAAAAAAGCAAAGCCCAATCTCCTAAGAAACAAAGCCTCACTCACGAAAAACAATTAGTCCTATATTACAGATCCTGCAGCATCCTTCAAGCCTTCTGTAAATTTTTTCCGTTCTTTCAACCTTCTTCTGGTAATAACTGTTTTTCCTGCTAAAGCCTTCATAAACTTCAGCTGTTCAAACCTTTCTCTTCCAAAATGATGAAAAAGAACATAAACCAAAACGCCTGATCCTGTGATGATGATGTAACCAAATACTTTTTTAGTTGCTACTATAATGGCATTCAACTGTAGTAGCCTGATGTTTTTGGAAAGTGTTTGTGGGGTAATTGTCATCCCATCCAAATAAACAGCAGCATTGCCAATACTCTCTATTTGAAATCTGTACTGAAACCACGAATATAATGTAGAAAAAATCCCAACAGCCAAAAACGTTCTCCAAACCAGAACCAATCCAATAGCTGCTATCATATCATTAATCTCTAATTTGTCCAACGTATAGTACCAAACAGATATAAACAACGCGCCCATCCCGTAGCCTTTGAGAAACATTGGCAAATACCAATTATTATAACTGAACTCTAAAACCATAGAAAAGTACATTATGATAGCATAGCCCAGCATCGCAGAGAAACCAGAAAAGACAAACATCTTAACCGGTAATTCTTTTTTGAACCAAAACATCGCCAATATACCAGAAACAATAATCCCTGGAATCATCAATGTATTTAGTTTTGCATTTGTAAGTTGATCATAGCCCAACACGCCCATTGAAAAAGTGTTCTGAATAGAAGCAGTTCCAAGATACATTCCCAGAAAGAATAACATGATCAAACCATTGACAACATTGCTTTTTTTAAAAATATTAAAAGAAAGGTAAGGTCTTTTAAGAGTTAATTGTCTTACACAAAGCATCCCAAAACTTACAAAAGCAACTAGACTTGCATGAATAATCTTGCGGGAGTTCCACCAATCCTGTTGTTTACCAAATGCATAAACATAAGCCGAAAACATAAAGGTTGAAACAAACAAAACAATACTCATCCAATCGATATAATGCAAAGGCATTTTGATGGCAAAATATTTATCATGCATAAAAAACCAATGTAAAACAGCCATTAATAAACAAGCTATAGCAGCTAAAATGTAAAACTGCTGCCAATTATATATTAAGGATACTTCGGTTGCATAATATGATGCCAATTGTTGAAGAACCAGTACGAAGGTATAAAAGGCACCATAGAAAAATCCTCTATTCCCCATCATTACCATCAATGGTAAGAAAAATTCCAGAGATGCTATCATCTTCAAAAAACCTATCAAAAGTGCTGTAAACACAAAAATCATTGGGGAGGTTGCTGTTGCATTAATAAAACAAAGAATCGCCAAAGCAATCAGAATGAAAATAATCTTATCTCTGACTTTAAATCGTTGTTTCAGTCTTCCAACAATGGGCATACAAGCTCCCATTCCAATTGTATTGGCATAATTGGCCCACAAAAAGTATTCGGATTGCGTACCTAGTCCGCTGGATAAACTGGTAATATTCCCTGTGTAAACGCCACTAAGCGGCATAAGCAATGCAAGCATCAACACTATCAATAGCAACTGCAATGGCTTGGGTACCCAATCGTTATATAGACCTTTGTTGTACATTATTATTTATTAGATTCTAGCTTGATATTCATATTCATGCCGGCACTCAGTTTATCGATATCTTCTTTTTTGTTATTGGAAGTAAACTCTATCCTTACCGGAATCCTTTGTTGAACTTTTATAAAATTACCTGTCGAGTTATCTGTAGGAACACTAGAGTATTTTGCTCCTGTAGCCGCAGAAATCGCAGTCACTTTGCCTTCAAATTTTTGTCCGCCCAAAGCATCTGCAGCCATTATCATCTTTTCTCCAATTTTGATATTAGGCATCTGACTTTCCAAAAAATTGGCGGTAACCCATTTTTGACCATTCAGAACAATGGTTGCAACCTGCTGCCCCGGCTGTATCAATTGACCTTCTGATATTGTTCTTCTTCCCATTACTCCATCATAAGGTGCTGTGATCACGGTATAAGAAAGGTTGATTCTTGCCATATCAAGAGCTGATTTTGTTCTTTTGATCTCTGCATCATTAATCCCCAATCTATTTTTGGCTTCGATAGTAGAAAGATTGGCCGTATTTTTTTGATTAAGTAATGTTTCGTACGCCGCTTTTTGCGCATCATATTCCGTTTTCACCTGATCATATTGCTGTTGCGTTACCGCTTCTGCTGCAAGAAGATTTTTATAACGGTTGAGGTTTTGTTCAGCGTTCCATAATCTAGCTTTTGAACCTGCAATATTAGACTGTACCACATTGGTATTATTAGAAACTGTAACTACGGAAGAACCTGCAGTCATTTTTTGAGCTATTGCATTTTGATACGCCGCTTCTGCCTGTCCCAATTGTGTAAGAATCTCTCGGTTGTCTAATACCAAAAGTGTATCTCCTTTCTTAACCTTCTGATGTTCTATAAATTTGATTTCCTTGATATAAGCCGACACTCTGGTATTAATCGGGTTAATAAATTCTTCTACCTGAGCATCTTCTGTATAAGTTTTATCACCTAGGTGGTAATACTCGCGAATCAG
>DLND01000207.1 GCA_002476905.1 Flavobacteriales bacterium UBA7519 | reverse complement strand
CTTAATCGATACGATGCAAACATTCTGGATTTTGACGCACATGAAATATGCATCATTAGAGCCAATGTCAAAATGGCTAAAAAAGAAAGCATCTCAAACGAATTGTCTGAGATGCTTTTGGAATTTAAATTTTCATAACTTTTATTCCCTTCTGTTTCCTGAGAGCAAAGACGCGAAATAAATAAGCTGAGCCAAGGATCCTAGTGCTGCTACCACATAAGTCCTTGCAGCCCATTTAAGCGAATCTTCTGCACCCTCGTATTCTTCTGCTGTTACAGTACCTGTAGTTTTTAGCCATTTTAAGGCACGATTGCTGGCATCATATTCCACCGGAAGTGTTATGAACGCAAATAAAGTTGTGATTGCAAAAAGAACAACCCCAACTGCAAGAATTGTTTTATTTCCGCTCATTGCCATTACCAAAATACCTCCCATCAGGACGAATTGCAATAATCTGGAGCTGATGTTCACCACCGGAACCATCTTTGACCTGAACTGAAGCATTGAGTAACCAACAGCATGTTGAACAGCGTGTCCGCATTCGTGCGCTGCAACAGCTGCCGCAGCTGCATTTCTCTGCATATAAACCGCTTCAGAAAGATTGACTGTTTTGTTTTCAGGATTATAATGATCGGTTAATTGTCCTGGTACTGAAATGACTTGTACATCATTGATCCCGTTGTCTCTCAGCATTTTTTCTGCCACTTCTTTCCCAGACATTCCGTTTCGCAGATGAACTTTAGAATAAAATTCGAATTTAGAACGAAGCCTACTTTGCACAAACATGCTTATTAAAAAAATGGCTCCGATGATAAGATAATACATATTTTTTATTTAATGTGTTTTGTTGATTTAGGTGTAAAAAGTATGCCAAAGTATTGCTTTTTTTAAGCTAAAAGCTATCTTTGTTCTCTTGATACGCAAGAATATGGAAAATGTAATAATAAAGCAAGTTCTTAACGAAAAAGACTTAATAAAGTTCATCAAGTTCCCAATGGAATTGTACCGAAATAATCCGAATTATGTTCCACCGCTAATAAACGAAGAAAAGAACATTTGGAAAAAAGAAGAGAATCCGGCATTATCCTATTCAGAAGCCAAACAGTTTCTGGCATATAAAAATACTAAAATCGTTGGTAGAATTGCTGTTATCATTAATCATAAAGAAGAAAATGAATTAGGAATCAAAAAAGTTCGTTTTGGCTGGTTAGATTTTATAGACGACGAAGCAGTCTCCAAAGCTTTAATTGAAGAAGCAATAAAATTTGCAAGAGCGCATCACATTGAAAAAATTGAAGGCCCAATGGGTTTCACAAATCTTGATAAAGCCGGAATGCTTACGATGGGTTTTGACAAACTCGCAACGATGATTGGACTTTATAATGATGCCTACTATCCAAAACATCTAGAAAATCTAGGACTTGTGAAAGAAAAAGAATGGGTAGAGTTTGAACTTCAATTTCCAGACAAATTACCTGAAAAAGTAGAAAAATTCAGCAGTCTCATTGCTCAAAAATATAAACTGAAAACATTAAAATTCAATAATAAAAAGGAAATATTACCTTACGTTGAACCCATGTTCAAACTTCTGGATGAGACCTATAAACACCTATCAACATACACGCCTATTTCCGACGAACAAATCAAAACTTATAAGGAAAAATATTTTGGTTTTATAGATAAAGATTACATCACGTGTGTAGCAGATGAAAATAATCAGCTTGTCGCATTTGCAATCACAATGCCTTCTTATTCGAAAGCGCTTCAAAAAGCCAAGGGTAAGCTTTTCCCTTTTGCTTGGTGGCATTTTTTACAGGCGGGCAAAAAAAACGATAGAGCAAACTTTTATTTAATAGGAATACATCCGGAATATCAGAGACGAGGCGTTACTTCCATAATTTTCAAAGCGATCCAGATGAATCTTAAAGATAAAGGAATCAAGTTTTTGGAAACCAATCCGGAACTGGAAGAAAATAAGAATGTACAGGTGCTCTGGCAGGATTACAATCCAGTGAACCACAAAAGAAGAAGAACCTACTCTCTAGAAATCAATGCTTAATAAAATTAAACAACCGTTTAACATTATTACATTGATTCGCATCTTAAACTTTTAAAAAATTAAGAATTTGAAAAAACAACTTATCATTTACGGTATACTGATTTTAGCATTTGTTCTTTACAATTTCTTGGAACCCGTAAAAAACGCCAGAACAGACACCTTAATCAACATACTGTTTGCCAGCGCCTTATTTCTTTATATTGCATACATTGCCTACCTTGTACTGAGAAAGATGGGCAAAAAAGACAAATAAAGCTTATTTATAATTATTCTAAATTTATTAAAAGAGACTTTTCTTGTCTTTTGGGCGGGCGGATAATTTAATATATTAAATCTTTATTTAGTACTTTTGCATAGTTAAATTTAGACTTTATGAATTTACCTGAAAATTATATCCCGATACTGATTCAGGCCGCAGTCGGTCTTGGATTTGTAGCTATCTCTTTATTAGGCGCTCATTTTTTGGGACCTAAGCAGAAAAAAGGGAATTCTGTAAAAAACTCAAGCTGGGAATGTGGTATTCCTGTAAAAGGAAATGCCAGAACACCATTTTCCATCAAATATTTCTTAACAGCAGTATTGTTCGTGTTGTTCGATATCGAAATAGTCTTTTTCTATCCTTATGCTGTTAATTTTAGAGAATTCGGGATGCAGGGCTTCTTAGCAGTTCTGACTTTCGTAGCGATTTTCTTTGTTGCGTTTTTCTATGTGTGGAAAAGAGGCGCTTTGGATTGGGACAAATAAGACGAATTGAAATTATAAATCAAAAATTTTAGAGGTTGGTTTTGAATTTGAATCTATTCGAAATCAAATATTTAATCTAAAATCATTAAAAAAAATGTCAGACAAAAAACCAGTAATAATTACAGACGCACCTGCTCCGGAAGGTTATGAAGGAGAAGGATTTTTTGCAACTAAGCTGAGCAGCGTCATCGGGATGGCAAGAAAATATTCGCTATGGCCATTACCATTTGCTACATCTTGCTGTGGTATCGAGTTTATGGCGACACTAAACCCTACTTACGATGCATCAAGATTCGGAATGGAAAGAAACTCTTTCTCGCCGAGACAAGCAGATATGCTGATGGTTTGCGGAACTATATCTAAGAAATTAGGTCCGGTTCTGAAAGAAGTTTACACCCAGATGGCTGAGCCAAAATGGGTTGTCGCTGTTGGTGCTTGCGCTTCCAGCGGTGGGATTTTCGATACGTATTCGGTTCTTCAGGGAATTGATAAAATCATACCTGTCGATGTGTACGTTCCGGGATGCCCGCCAAGACCAGAACAGATCATTGAAGGGGTAATGCAGGTTCAGGCTCTTGCCGAAAGCGAAAGCATAAGAAGAAGAGACACGCCGGAATATCAGGCACTTTTAGACTCTTATAATATTAGCAATTAAAATTCGCCTCAAGGATTTTTAATTTTGAATTTAATTATGACGAACGAGTTTGTATTAGAAGCTATTACTAGAGAATTTCCGGATTCCGTGATTTCTAGTTCACAACCATACGGAATGCTGACTGTAGAAATAAAAAAAGATGATATCAAAAAAGTAATCCATTACCTTAAAGATTCTTCTTTGGAGATTAATTTCCTAACGGATATCTGTGGGATTCATTATCCTGAGACACCTAAGAAAGAAATTGGTGTAATCTACCACTTACATAATATGATGACGAATTTTAGAATACGTCTCAAGGTATTTATGTCTAGAGAAAATATAGAAGTCGATTCTATGGTAGAACTGTATGCAGGTGCCAACTGGATGGAAAGGGAGACTTTTGATTTTTATGGGATTAAATTCAAAGGTCATCCGGATTTGAGACCAATTCTAAATATGGAAGATTTAGGATATCATCCAATGTTGAAGGAATACCGTTTGGAAGACGGGACAAGGACAGATAAGAACGACGCTATGTTCGGAAGATAAGATAAATATGAATGATAAATGATGAGAGATGAATGATTATCGATTATCAAATATCAATTATCAATTATAATAAATATGAAAGATAACTCATTATCTAATATACTAAACCAATACGAAAGCAAGGAGCACATCGACGGCCAACTGTACACTTTGAATCTTGGTCCTACGCACCCTGCGACGCACGGGATTTTCCAGAATGTCCTTACAATGGACGGCGAGAGAATCCTGCATTCTGAGCAGACCGTTGGTTATATCCACAGGGCATTCGAAAAGATTTCCGAAAGAAGAAACTTTGCTCAGATTACCACGCTCACAGATCGTATGAACTATTGCTCGGCTCCAATCAATAATCTTGGATGGCACATGACTGTTGAAAAACTGATTGGTGTAGAAGTCCCAAAGCGTGTAGATTATATGCGTGTGATCTTGATGGAATTAGCCAGAATTGGTGACCATTTGATTTGTAATGGTGTAACAGGAATGGACTCGGGCGCAATCACAGGTCTTACTTATATGTTCATCGAGAGAGAGCGCATCTACGATATGTACGAGCAAATCTGTGGTGCAAGGATGACGACCAATATGGGAAGAATCGGTGGTTTTGAAAGAGACTTGACCCC
>DLND01000150.1 GCA_002476905.1 Flavobacteriales bacterium UBA7519 | reverse complement strand
AAGCAAACACCTTCTAAAACCAATGCCGGCAACTGATAACAGAGAGATTTCCCTCCGCCTGTCGGCAAAAGTGCAAGCGTATCTTTTCCGGAGATAATGGATAAAATGATTTCTTTTTGAGAAGATCTAAAATCATTATAACCCCAAAAGTTTTTTAGAGTATCAATGATTAATTTCTCATTAGAGTTTACTGATGAAAGCATGTGTAAATTTACTTAAATAATGCACAAAAAAACCGCATCGCTGCGGTTTTTATTTTATTGAACTTAGAATTTTTATTTCGCTTCGAAATATACTCTTCTGTTTGCTCTGTTTTTCCATTCTGGACACTTTTCGGCAGGATCACATTCCGGATAAAGAAGATTTTTCTCTCCTTTACCAATAGCTTCCAGTTTTTTACCGTCTGCTCCATTTTCGATCAAATAATTTTTGACATTATTTGCTCTCTTTTCAGATAATTTCTGGTTGTATTTGTCGGAACCTCTTGTATCTGTACCGCCAATAACTTTAAAATTAGCTCCTGAAGCATTGATATAATTTATAGCTTGAGTAAGAATTGGTGTATTAGAAGGAAGAATTCTATCAGAATCTAAATCAAATTCAATTCCTTTTAATAATCTTTCACTGTCCGTCACTATTCCTGCCTGAGTTGTAGAAGTTACGGGACATCCGTTGTTTTTTACTGGCCCTGGAACAGTTACACATTTATCGTTAAGATCAATAACTCCATCCAAGTCTATATCAAGAGCAACTCCAGCCCCATCAACTCTTGCGCCAGCAGGAGTGTCAAGTTGTCTGTCCCAATCATCACAAACACCATCATTATCTGCATCTCCTTTTTTACAGACTTCTATATCCTGAGTTTTATCATTAAGAACATCAAGTTTATAATAGATCTCCTGCAAAGGATCGTGCCACATTAGATGAGATTCATGCTTACCAAGTTTAAATGTTACGCCTAAAGTCCCATTGAAAAAATTATCAGAAACCTGATCTTCTATTAAATTATATCCATTCTGTCCAACACCAGCTCCGTCAAACTCATCATCACCCGTAACCACATACATCAAACGACCTTCTATATCAATCCTGTTATTAACCTTGAATTTAAGTCCTGCACCAGCCTGACCAAAAAGGGAATTCAATTTAAATGGTTTTGCTTCATAGTTCAAAACTTGGTTATATTCAGTTCCTGGATTTTGCCTGTAAGATTTATACGCTAAGGTTCCGATACCAGCATAACCATGAAGAGCCCATCTGAATGGAGACTTATTATCTACTCTTCTTAGCAAGTTGGAAAAATTAACATCACCAAGAATTGAGATTGCATCATATTGTGTTCTTCCGGCAGGATAATTCCCCGCCAAAGCTTTATGATCTTTTGTATTGATTTGTCCTTGTCTGGTTTCACCCCTATCGTATTGCAGATTGATACCAAACGCGTGGGTAATTGCTTTATCAATACTAATATAAGCCGAATATCCAAATAGATTTTTACCATTTCCGTTCTTAATAGACGTCATATCTGCTGACTGAACTAAAGGAACACCTGCACCAACGGATATAGACCAGTCATTGAATCTTTTTGAAGCCTGTGTAAATGGCGAAACATTCTGAGAACCTGAATTAGCATCTGTTGATGCTGTCTGGCCTGCCAAACTAATAGGCAACAATAACGCTACAGCTGCTAATGATAATAAATTTTGTTTCATATTTTAATGTTTTTTTGCTTAGTTAATTATCTAGCTACAAAATATACCCTTCTGTTAGCTTCGTTTTTCCATTCTGGACATTTTGTAGCAGGATCACACTCTACATACTTCAAGTCCTCTTTTCCTCTCCCTTCTGCAGTAAGTATGCTTGCGGGAACTCCTTTATTAACAAGATATTTTACAACAGCATCTGCTCTCGATTGAGATAATTTTTTATTATAAATTGCTGAACCTCTACTATCCGTAGCGCCCACTACTATAAATTTTTCTTGTAAGCCGAAGGTTTTAATAATTTCTACAGCCTTATCCAAGTCGTTAAAAGATTTCTCTCTGATAATGTCTTTATTAAGTTCAAATTCTATTCCATTGAAATACTTGTTGATCTCATCAATAGCAGAGGTTTTACTAACAGGAATACTCTGAGCTAAAGGTTCTTTTGGACATCCGCTGTTTTCTATCGGTCCTGGAACCATAACGCATTTATCATTAAGATCTATAACACCATCTAAATCAGAATCTAATGCTACACCAGCACCATCAACCCTTGCGCCGGCAGGTGTATCTAACTGTCTATCCCAATCGTCACAAACCCCATCATTATCAATATCGCCTTTCTCGCAAACCTTGAAGTCTTTGAATTTTTCTTCTAGATTACCAGCTTTAGCATAAGCATCTTGCAAAGGATCTACCCAACGTAAATGATCCGGATGTTTTCCTAATTTAAATGACAATGCAAGATTAAACAACCAAGCATTATCTGTATAAGAATCATTGATTAAATTATATCCGGGAGGTGCTGTTCTTGACCATCCTCCACCATCAAATTCTTCGTCTCCACTAATTAAGTATAAAGCTCTCAATTCCAAATCAAGAAGTCTTGATACATTATACTTTAATCCCGCCCCACCAATGTATGTGAAACTACCGACATTCATTTTCTGCTCTATGTACAGAGGCCATTTGCTTAATAGATTATTATCCTGTAAAAATGTCTTATAACCAGTAAGTCCAATTCCTGCATAACCGTGAAGAGCCCATCTGAATTTTGAATGGTTATCCACTCTTCTCATCAGATTGGAAAAATTGATATCTCCCAAAAGTGCAACTTGGTCGAATTTTGTATAACCTTGTCCAACACCAGCAGCATCATTCAAATATGCTTTTTGTTTAGTCTCTCCTTTTATGTATAATAATGAGAGCCCAAAAGTATGTGTAATCTGTTTATCTAGACTTACAAAACCGTTCCAGCCCCAATTTACTTTACCATCATAAAAAGATGTAAGATCGGCATTAGCCATAAAAGCGGCTCCGCCACCAACAGTTATAGACCAGTCTTTAAAAAGCCTGCTTTCATTGTTAAAAGGTTTGGTAGCCATTTCTTTTTCAGAAGTCTGTGCAAGACCAAGAAAAGGGAGAAATAAAAGTAAAAATAATTTTTTCTTCATAATTCATTTGTGTGTTATAAAAATTTACTGCAACTGTTTTATAATTTCCATAGCAAAATCTCTTTCATAAAGATTTTTAGCATGAGGGATCACTAACTTTCTAGAAATAAATCTTATATTATTATACAATATTATGTCTATATCTATAATCCTATCATTATAGACTCCAAGATCAGCAGAGTCTTGTAAACGCCCCATACTTCTTTCTATGGTCTTGATTTCCGCAAGTAACCTAAAAGGTGAAAACTGTGTTTTTATTCTGATTGCAATATTACAAAAAATATTAAAACTATCAAACTCTACTGGTTTTGTTGAAATTACTCTGGATTTTGCTATTATTGCACCTACTTTTTTTTCAATTTTCAGTAATGCTTCTTTGACATTATTTTCAGGATTATTTATATTACTCCCTAGTAACAAAATGACATCATTATACGACATATTAATTATTAAGATAAATTAGATGAGAGGATTTTTCAAATTAGTTTTAGCAAATTTAACCGCAATTTTTATTCTATGTGCTGGTTTTTTTATTTTTTTCATTGGCTTTCTGATCATATCTTCCATTTCAGAAGGAGTTGATGTAAAACAGGATTCCGTCCTAACTCTGGATTTAAAAACAAAAATAATTGACAGCCCATCAGAATATCAGGAAGATATTTTTGCATTTAACAAGGAAAAAGAGACAGCAGTTTTACTTTATGATGTTTTGCAGGCTATTGGAAATGCCAAAACTGACAACAAAATCAAAGGAATCAGTTTGGAAATTGATAACTTCCAAGCCGGAATGACCCAAATGGATGATATTCGTAATGCACTTGTTGACTTTAAAAAAAGTGGGAAATTTGTCTATGCTTACGGTAATACTGTATCACAAGGTGCTTATTACCTGGGGTCTGTTGCAGACAAATATTATCTCAATCCAGCCGGGCTAATAGAACTGAAAGGACTTTCTACAGAAGTAACATTCTTCAAGAACTTTGCTGAGAAATATGGAATAGGAATTCAGGTAATCCGTCACGGAAAATTCAAAGCTGCTGTTGAACCTTTTTTAAGAGATGAGATTTCGCCAGAAAATAAAGAACAATTATCAACTTTATTGAATGATATTTGGTCTAACACTTCAGCTAAGATTGCAGCTTCCAGAAAGATTTCTTTGCCAGAACTTAATATGATTACAGATAGTTTGTACAGTTACCTGCCGAATCTCAGCCTTAAATATAAGCTGGCCGATCAGCTGATCCAGAAATCTGAATATGATAATATTATCCGTAAAAAGCTGAATATTGACGCCGATAAAAAGATTAACAAAATCTCATTTGCCAAATATTCTGAATCTCTGGAAAGCGAAAATGATGGTAAAAAGATAGCCGTTTTATACGCATCCGGAGCCATATATAACGGAAAAGGTTATGATGGAATTTACGCTGAGAATTTTGTAAAAGAAATCAAAAAAATTCAGAAAGACGATGATATAAAGGCTGTAGTTTTCAGAATTAATTCTCCGGGTGGAAGTGCCAATGCTTCTGATGAAATTTTATTCGAAATGCAACAACTAAAACGCAAAAAACCAGTCATTGTTTCTTTTGGAGATTATGCTGCTTCCGGTGGTTATTACATTGCGATGGGTGCAGACAAGATATTTTCTGAACCAAATACTTTGACAGGATCTATCGGAGTTTTTGGTGTGATCCCTTATTTTAAAGAGCTTGCCCAGAAAAATGGAATCCGTAGTGATGCTGTGACTACCAATGCCAACTCTAATATGATATCGGCAATCAACGGACTAAGTCCGGGTACATTAACGATTATGACCAGAAGTGTTGAAGCTACATACCAGAGATTTGTTCATTTTGTAACTCAGAATAGGAAAAAATCTTTTGAAGAGATTGATTCTGTAGGCGGCGGAAGAGTATGGTCCGGTGTGCGTGCAAAGGAGATTGGACTGGTAGATGAATTGGGATCTCTTCAGGACGCCATCAAATATGCTGCTAAGTCTGCTAATATCAAAGATTATAGCGTTTCTGCTTATCCTGCAAAAGTTTCTAAATTTGAGCAGATTTTTTCTTCGGAAACTGAGGAAGATTTTTCAACCAGGCTGATTCAGAGAAAGCTTGGAAAGGAGAATTTCAAAATCTTTCAGCACATTACAGATCCTGATGCTAAAACTGCTGTTTTAATGGAAAGCCCTTTCAGTGTTAAGATTAATTAACTGGAGTTTAAACCCAAATTCCGCAATAGAAAAAAAAGAGTATTTTAGTGTTCTAATATCCAACTGCGTAGCAGTAGAAAAAAATAAGCGATGAAATTCGATCTATCCTTTACCAATAAAGAGATTACGCCTTGGGGAGGAATGGTGTTTTTAAAGCAAATG
>DLND01000053.1 GCA_002476905.1 Flavobacteriales bacterium UBA7519 | reverse complement strand
GTTTTCGATAAGATAGCCGAATATCAGTGTAGAAATCGCATTGTTCAGTTCGCCCTTTCTATCGAACTGTCCGCGTTTCTGTGCATTAAAAGCTGTTGCATCGTCTTTATAACGTACAACAACTTCGTCAGGTTTATCCGTAGCGAAAACCTGTTTAGCCTTACCTTCGTAAAGCATTTCTTTCTTTTGACTCATAATTACTTTCATTTTTTTAAACGGATTTTGCCACAAAGCAATTTCCATTTAAACTTTTTTACTATTAGATTTATGCACAAATTTACGAATTTTATATTTCTTTTTTATAAAATTATAAATTCAGTAATAATTATTGATTAACAAACACTTGTTAGGTATTAATCTTGATAAAAAAGAAGGTGCTAAATCTAATTTATGACAGAAAATTTTGGCGAAAAAGTGATTGATTTTAATCTTAATCTAAAATATTCCGGGTTACTTCCAGACGGATTCCGAGTTTTGAATCCTTACTTGGATAATCCTGAGACTTTGGATGTAATGCAACAATTTTACCACAAATATTATAATGATTCTGAGATTCGGAAATTTATAATCGGAATCAATCCAAGCAGAAACGGCGCTGGTGTAACTGGAGTTCCTTTTACTGACTCTAAAAGATTGAAAGATATTTGTGGAATCGAAATGAAATCCGCTTATACGCACGAGATTTCGTCGGTGTTTGTGTATGATATGATTGAAGCTTTCGGAGGTACGGAACTTTTCTACCAAAACTTTTACATCAACTCTCCTTTTCCTTTGGCAATCATTAGAAAAACTAAAGAAAACAAATGGATTAATGCAAATTATTATGATGATAAAACGCTCTTCGAAATGGTAAAAGATTTTATGATTGATTCTCTGAAAAAACATATCAGTTTAGGAATCGACACTTCAAAAGTTTTTGTTTTGGGAAAGAAAAATGCGGATTTTATTCAGAAATTAAATCGTGAAGCCAAGTTGTTTGATGAGTTGAAAATACTGGAACATCCAAGATACATTCAGCAATACAAATCGAAAGAAAAGCAATTGTATATTGACAAATATATTCTTACTCTTAACAATCTTGACAAATAAAAAAAGCATTTCGGATTTAAAATGCTTTTATAATTTATTCTAAAATGAATTACTTTTTAATAAACTTCACCGATTTTCCATCGATATTCAAAATGTAAGTACTTGGGAGTAAAGACTGAACATCAATCGATTTTTGATTAACAAAAGGATTATTGATTTCTTTTATCAATTTACCAGAAAGGTCATAAATCTTCGCCGATTTTGCTTTGCTGATTTCTCCATTAACATTAAGCTGATTAACAACCGGATTTGGATAAATATTGAAATCTAAATTTCTATTCGTGATATCATTAATTCCCAAAACACCTAAACCTTGGCAATAATCTGACGCATAACTTGTCCATTCATTGATATCGAAAGTGGCTGTTGGATTGGTGATTTCTGATTTTCTGTACAGTGATCTGTTAGCATTGGTATTATCCTGCCCTTTTATACCAATTGCATCAACAGTTGCAGATTTGTAAGATAAATCAACGTACTGACTTCCGGAAAAGGTTAATGAAGGAGCTGCAGTGACAAATTTTGCATTAGAGGTAGAAAAGCAACTAAAATTGGCATTAGGATTTATTACAACGAAGCTTTGATTATTATCTATATCACCTTCTAACTCGAATGGCTCGCCAAAATAATAAGCAGTACCTTTATACTGGATGTATAATTTATAACCATTCAGACTAACTTTATGACCAGTTTTATTAGCAATTTCAAATGCTTTGTTGTTACCAGTACCCTCAAGATATCTTACGATTTGAAGATCTTTGGAAAAAATATTGTTGTCCAAAGTGGTTACATTGAGAGTATTACTTTGCGGGCTTTCTAAATATGCGTTATCATAAGCTTTGACATGAAAATTATAGGTTGTAGAAGGCGACAGGTGATCTGCGGAAAATGAATTGGTGTTCGAAGTCCCTACCAAAACACCATCCCGATAGATTTTATATCCTAAAATATCGGCCTCAGAATTAGCTTGCCATTTGAGATTTACAAAATAAGCGGAATTTCTTTCCAAAAGTAACTGTGATGGCGCTGAGGGCGCAACTGGATCTGGCGTCTGCACCCAGATCATATTTACCCATTCCGGATGATCTATAAAAGGATTTCTATTTTTTTGAAGATTATAAACAGCATTATTCCGGTCAATTTCCCTTTGCGAAACCGGATCTGACTGGTGCCAATTTAATAACATTGCTACATACCAGTTTTCGTAAGCTTTCTCTTCTGTACCGTCTAGAGGATTCTGATCCTTAGTAGGATCTGCATTCGTACTGAAATTAAAACCACCTAATTTTCCTTCGTATCTTACTGCATAATACAACAAACTTCTTGCAATATCACCTTTGAACTCATCGATTGGTTCAAACACCCTACCTGTATAAGTTGCATTCGGCGTTCCGTTGGCAGCTTGTTTCGAGCCGTTTGAGAAATTATAATAAACTGTAGAACCAGCCTTTCCATAAGGGTAATTACTTCTTAATTGATTGATTCTCGCATCAGTAGGAATTACAAAAAACAAATCAGAATACATAGGATATGCACTATTGAACGAACTTTGTGGCATCATATGCTCACGATTCCATCCAAGACCTTCTGCATTGGCAGTGCTGATAATATTACTCAGTGTATAATGATAGGCCGTTGTTCCGCTAGGATTATTAGAATAGATATCTAGCAGATATGTGTTGTTACTAGCATCATAATCATAATACTTATCTATATCTGTCTGTCCATACAAGGTTTTCAGATCATCATAATGATAATTGTAGGTTTTTGTAGAAATGATGTTGTGTAGCTTGGTCTTCAACTGATATCCGGACAAACCATCCGTTCCAGAGTAGTAATCGGTTGGGATCTGGGATATTAACAATTCAGGCAAAATAAAACCCAGCAACAAGTATTTTTTCAGCATATTTATAATTTAAAAAAGGACGATAAAAGTATCATTTTTTTAGCAGATAATATTTATTTTAAAATAATAAGCTATTAATATTTGTTTACAAACGAAAAATCCCCTTTTTGAGAGGGGATTTAGATAGTTAAAATTATTCTCCGGCAATAATGTTATGAAGAGATAGTTTCAGGCTTTCTACCTGTTCTTTTTTGCCGTCCAGCTTTTCGTAAGTTTCTTTCAGTAAAGGATTATCTCGTGATGGTGAACTGAAGAATGCGAGATTATTTTCCAGCTGTACCACTTCGGCTTCCAGATCCGCAATTTGATTTTTGATTTTTCTTGCTTTATCAGTTAGCTGACTTTCGGATAGATTTTCTTCTTTCAGATCGAACTCATTAATTTTATTGAGTTTCAACTTTTCTCTCAGTGTTTTATTGAATTCTGTATTAATCGCTAATTTATCCTTTGGTACTTTTCCAATAGCATTCCAGGCATTTTTTATATTCTCGATTTTTTCAACAGAACCCTCTTCCTGCACCAGTTCTTTCAGTTGATCCAGAAGTGCTTTTTTATTTTTATAGTTTTCTTTCCAGTTATCACCTGTAGCATTGTTTTTATCTCTGTAGTTTTTGAAAAAATGATTGCAGGCATTTCGGAAATCATCCCAGACTTTGTTGGCCTGGCTTCTTGGAACGTGTCCGATTTTTTTCCAGTCTTCCTGAAGTTTTTTGAATAGTGGAACCACTATTTCCCAATCTTCGGAGTTCATGTTATCTTCCGCCGTTTTTATAAGTTTTATTTTTTCTTCCAAATTATGAATCTGCGAACCTTTTAGATTTTTATAGAAATCATTTTTCGCAGCGTTAAAATCGCGCAAAGCCTGCTTAAAATCTGTCCAGTTTTGATTCGATATTTTTTTTGGAACAGCGCCAATTTTAAGGAAATCAGCTCTTAGATCTTCAACTTTTTTAATAGCTTCCTGCCAGTAGGTATGATTTATATTTTCCGGGTTTGAAAGCTTTTTAAGTTCTTCGATTATTCGGTTTTTCTTATCTAGATTGTCCTGCTGATCGGATTCCATCACGGCAATTAGCTCAGCTTTTCTCTCGTGGATTTTATTAGAAATCTCTTTGAACTCTTCCCATGTTTTTTCCCGAAATTCTTCTGCCACAGGTTCAGCTTCTTCCTTCCAAAGTTTATGAAGATATTGCAGCTCATTGAGTGCTTTCTGAACCACATTCTCATCCAGAAGTTCCTTTGCTCTCTGGATGATATGCTGTCTTTTTTCAAGATTATGAGCAAACTCCTGCTCTAGGTATTCTTTATTGAGATCCAACATCTCGTTAAACATCTTGAGATGATGGAAATAATTATTGTTGAGATTTTTAAATTCTGATTTGGCAACCTGGCCTGCATTTCCCCAGGCTTCTTTGATTTCCCTGATCGCTTTGAAAAGATTAACGCCAGGCTCGGAAGATGTATAGAGATTCTTTAGCCTTTCGATAATAGCTAAACGCTCTTCGAGATTTTGATGATGTTCTGCTTCCTGCTGCTTGTGGAATTTATCCTGTTTTTCCCGAAATATATGCACCAAAGCGGAAAGTCTTGAAGATTCCGGATGATGGAATTCGAAATGTTCTTCAGGATTACCCTGTTCCAGATAATCGTGTTTTTTATCTTCCGTTTCATCTGCAATTTTATGATTGGCGTGATCCCGAAGACTGCTGAATCGTCTGGAAAATGATGAAGTATCATCTTTATTAACAATTTTTTCCATCTCATCTAACGTTTCAATGATCGAAAGGTGAGAAAAATCTTCCTCTGTAATTTCGGTTTCAGGCTTTTCGGTTTCTGAATCTGACTCTGAATGCAATGTTTCGGTCTTTCCTTCTACATGCTGATTTTCAGCAGAATTGGTTTCCGGGTTTGCATTTTCATTCTCAGGATTTTCGTTTTCGATACTCATAACAAAGCAAATTAATTGACAAAACAACTTTTAATTGCACTAATTTAATTGTTTTTAATAGAAAAAACCAAATCTGATAAATAATTTCTAAAAAAAATTCACAAATTGATTCTCATTCCAGATATCTTTTCTAAATATTGATATTTGCTTGACAATCGCTTTCTGATGTCGTATCTTTGCACTTCGAAAATTTTTAACTGCAGGATATCCTGCAAAAAGTAAAATCCGTAAATTTTATGAAAACATCTGATTTTAATTTCAATCTGCCACCTGAACTATTGGCAGAACATCCATCAGAAAACCGTGACGAAGCTAGATTAATGGTTCTGGACAGGAAAACAGAAACCATTGAGCACCGTTTATTTAAAGATGTTATTGATTATTTTGATGAAAAAGACCTTTTCATTTTTAACAATACAAAAGTTTTTCCTGCAAGATTATACGGCAACAAGGAAAAAACAGGAGCAAAAATAGAAGTATTCCTTTTAAGAGAACTAGATGCGGAAACCCGCGTTTGGGATGTACTGGTAGATCCTGCGAGAAAAATCAGAATCGGGAATAAGCTTTTCTTTACAGAAGATGAGTCTTTGGTAGCCGAAGTCATTGATAATACAACATCCAGAGGAAGAACGCTGAGATTCTTGTTTGATGGTTCTTACGAAGAATTCCGTGCAAAACTGACAGAACTTGGTGAAACACCACTTCCAAAATACATCAAAAGAGAGGTAGAGCCAGAAGATGCAGAGAGATACCAGACAATCTACGCAAAAGTAGAAGGTGCTGTTGCAGCGCCCACTGCTGGTTTGCACTTTTCAAAACATTTGATGAAGAGATTGGAGATCAAAGGAATTGATTTTGCAGAAATTACACTTCACGTTGGTTTAGGAACTTTCAACCCAATCGAAGTGGAAGATCTGTCCAAGCATAAAATGGAATCTGAAGAAGTAATCATTGATGAGAAAAATGCTGAGATCATCAACAGAGCTGTAGAAGAAGGACGCAGAGTTTGCGCCGTTGGAACAACTACAATGAGAGCTTTGGAAACATCTGTTTCTTCTAACAAAAAAATATCGGCTTACAGAGGCTGGACAAACAAATTCATTTATCCGCCACACGATTTTGGTGTTGCGAATGCAATGATTACCAACTTCCACACGCCGAAGTCTACTCTTATTATGATGATTGCTGCTTTTGCCAATAAAGATTTCATCATGAGAGCTTACGAAGAAGCTGTGAAGGAAAAATATAAATTCTATTCTTACGGAGACGCAATGCTGATCCTTTAAGTATAAGTTTTTTTTTTTTTTTTTAGAGCACAGCAGTGAATGTTGTGCTTTTTTTATGAAATATTTTTAATACTTTCATCTTATGAAAATTATTCAGCTTTTTTCGTTATTAACGATCGGGATTTCGTGTTCCCAGACTCAGGAAAATTTTTCAACATTGGCAAACCTACCAAAAAAATTGAAAGAAGCTTCGGCTTGTGAAATCTCAAAAGCTTCGCCTTTGATTTGGACGATTGAAGATAATCATAATCATAATATTCTTTTTGGCTTCAATGAAAAAGGAGAATTAATCAAATCTATTACCATCACAAATGTTGAAAATAACGATTGGGAAGATTTGACTTCTGATGATGAAGGCAATATCTATATCGGAGATTTTGGAAATAATGATAACGAAAGACAGAACTTAGCCATTTATAAAATCAACGCTGCTGACCTTAATAAAGATGAAGCTAAAGCTGAATCTGTAGTTCAGTTTTATTATCCCGAGCAAACAGAATTTCCGCCAAAGAAAAAAGACCGGATTTTTGATGTAGAATCTTTCTTTATCCATGACAACAAATTTTATCTTTTCACAAAAAACAGAAGCTCGAAATTTGACGGGACAACTGTTTTATATGAAGTTGAAAATAATTCAGCTCAGAAATTACCCGCCAAGAAAATCGGAAGTTTTGTGACTTGTGAACAATTCAATAATTGTGCTGTGACAAGTGCAGATATCAGCCCAAATAAAGATAAAGTGGCGATTTTAAGCTCAGATAAAATTTGGATTTTCACCAATTGGAAAGGCAACAATTTCCTATCCGGAAAAGTCGAAAAAATTGAATTAAATCATCATACACAAAAAGAAGGTTTGTGTTTCAAAGATGAAAATACAATTTTGATGACCGATGAAGGTAGTAAGAAATCTTCTGGAAATCTTTATCAATTGAAGTTGAAATAAATAGAATCATTTTAAAATGTTCCGCCCAGACTCAGCATTACTCTTCCACCATCTACAGATTGAAAATAGGATGCATTGACTGACACTATATCCATCATATTAATCCAAACACCGCCACCATAAGCNNCAGAAATCTCACCAGGATTCCAAACTCTACCAATATCAAAACCTCCGAAAATACCATAACCAACCGGCAAAAATGAATTATTCAATTTACCTATATCGTAACGAAGATCGCTAGAATTATAAAAAGAGTTTTTCCCGTAAAATCTGTTGAAACGGAATCCGCGAAGATTTTTATTCCCGCCCAATGTAGACATCTGGTAAAATTCATAATCATTACTTAGCAGCCATTTTGCCTTAGCATAGGAAGAAAATACAAGCTTTTGATCACTGGTTACATAATGCATAAATCCAATACCTGTTTCCAGATATGGCAACTGCCTTTTCCCATCCTCAAGATTAATTTTCCAGCCAGAGGTAATGTCAAATTTCATTCCCAGCTTTGGGTTGGCTTTGCTATCATAATTTTCGAACACGAATTTCAATTCCGCACCTCCAAACTGTTTTGTATCAAAAACATCAGCATTTACTATACCAGGAATTGAAACGTAACGGTTATCCGTTCTGTCAACTTTCAACGTTTCATAATTCAACTTTGCTGAAAACATCACCGCATTTTTTTCCCAATTTATAGAGGGTGAAACGCCTAATTCTTTCGCTCTAACATTCGTAAATCGATTTCCAAATTCTTCATTCAAATTAACAGTTTCGTTCCCTATTCCGTAGAAATTTCTGATGTAATGCGAACTCGTAATTCTTGCATCCAAACCATAGAACCATCCGCCTGTCAACTGCGGAAAAATGCCTTGGTAAGCCAACTCGTAACCTTTGGTTCCTGTAAAATAATTGGCTTTTAACTGATGTTTTTGAGAAAAAGGATTTTGCACAAAATTGTTCACAATATAAGTTCCGACAACTCCAAAAGAAAGCGCATCATCAGGATTGAAACCCAAATTTGGCATTACCAAAGTGCTGTTATATTTCGGTTTTTTGTAATTATATTGATTGATATCGTAATCGTCGGTTAAAGTTACATTAGCTTTTCCTTTATTTTCAAAGTTATTTTTCTTGCTTTTGTAATCATAGATTCTCAAGTTTTTAGCATTGGAAACTGTGTATTTATCTTCATCCAAACCGCCTAATAATCTAACTTTGATACTCGATTTTGGTTTTCCTTCCACAACAAATTCGTCATCATCAGAAAGCGCATAAATCCAGATTTCTTTGGTTTCTTTTCCTGAATAAATTTTGGAAGATTCCAATTCTTCACCTGATTTTTTCAAACGATAGATTTTGATTTCGGTTTCGTTGTTTGGCAATCTTGTGACAATAATTTTATCCTTTTTATCCGTTCCTGTCAGCATCACTTTTCTTTCCAAGAATCTAAAATAATCCGAAGCATATTTTTTCAAATCACCTTTACGAATCAACAATTTCTGAATCAAATCTTCGGAAACTTTATCCTGAGTTTCTTTCGGCAAATTTTCAAATGCTTTTCTGATATCATTTTCAGTTAAATTATTTTGAATAAAATCGGCAACTTCCAACCAATCTTTTTCACTAGAATTTTTTGTAAAAGCTAGATCCAAAGGATAAGGTTCGCGATTGAACCATTTAATATCTCTGATTTTATTATCAAATCCTTGCATATGTCTCAAATCAGGAATTCTCATTACCAAAGACAAAATCAATCCATCATATTTTGAAAATGCTTGGTCTCTGTCTTTCGGAATCGGGCTGTAAATCACATCTCCGTTTTCTTTTTTAGCTTCGAATTTCCATTGGTCGTGATGTCTGTCCCAATCGCCAATCAACATATCGAACAAACGTGCTTTTATCCAAGCTTTTTCATCCATTTTATACTTTTCATCTTTGGCAAGATTCAGGATGACTTCATCAGTTCCGATAACTTTATTTGGATTTTCTTCAGTTTCCATTGGTCTGTCTTCGAGATAATACAATTCGTCACCAAAAGTCTCATTGAAATTTTTCAAAGTCTTCTGTTTCGGAATGTAAAAAAGTTCAGGTGTTGTATGACGAATTCCCAATTTATCTGACATTTCACCAATTGCCAAAGGTGTGTAAGGATGAGAAGTTGTATAAAAATCAAGCAAAAATTTGTCTGCATAACTTCCATCAAAATCATCTACTACATATTGATTTTTGAACGCAACAGCCTGCAAAAATCTAACACCACTTTTTTTGAGTGCTCTGATTACATACTCATTTCCTGATTTGGTTTCCAGACGAAGCGATTTGGTTTGATGTCCGCCTCCTGCTCTATCAGGTTTAACACCACCAAATAATGTATCTAATTCCAGATTTTTTGCATTGATTTTTTTCGAATAATATTCGCGGTAATGTTTTCCCCAAAGAAACTCGTAAAATTTGCTTTTCTTCGTCATTGTAGAATCGTAAATCGAAGCTTCTTTATTTTGAGGAAATTGACTAGGATAATCTCTTGCGATTTTCTGTTCGTTTTCCAAAACCGTTTTCCTGAAAAGCAACTCCGATTTTTTAGGATTAAGGTTGTAAAAACTCACTTCTGCATTTCCAGAATTTGAAATTTTCAGTTCAGCATAACCATTTTTCCCGAATGAAAAGTCATTAGCTCCAACTGCTTTTGCAGATTCTGTTTTAGAACCAGCTCCGCTCACGATTTGTCTGATGTCGCCTTGCTCAATATATTGTAAATTATGATCGTGACCGGAAACAACAATTACATTTTTTCGTCCGCCAATCAAAGTTTTCAGTCGATCTGCTAATTTTTTATAATTCTGATTGCTGATATCCTGATGCGTGATTCCGCCAGTTGCTCTTGTCAAATTGATAACGGAGCCTAAAACCGGCAGTGGAAATTTATTTTCTAAAGGAAAAATCTGTTTCTCCCAAGAATATTTTCCGCCGTGCGAACCGTTTGTAATCAAAGGATGATGCGTTGCAACTACGATTGTTTTATTCTGATTTTTATTCAGTTGGTCTTCGAATTCTGTATAGAAATCTTCTCTGGTTTTGATGTCACATTTTTCATTAATGCCAGGATTTTTGTCCCAATTGGCTAAAACCCATTCTGTATCCACCAAAATCAAAGTTAGTTTTTTGTTGATTTTTCTGGTTTCGATGGGACAACCGTTTCTTGGTGCGAAAGCAGATTTGTCGCCTAACTTTTCTATGACATAATCTTCTTCTCGCTTCAGGCCTTTGATGCCGTTGTTATACCAATCGTGATTTCCGGGAATGAAAATCGTTTTTCCTTTGAATTGATTAGATAATGAAATTTGGTTATCCATTTTTTTCTCTGCCAAACCTCTATTCTTATCATCTTTCTTTGGCATCCCAACTGGATAAATATTGTCGCCGAGAAACATCAAAGTGCTGTTTTCCGAAGCTTTGGACAATGAATCTTTCAGAATATTCATATTATTGAAAGCTTCATCTTGGTCAAGATTTCCTGCATCGCCAACGAGATAAAAAGTGTGAATGATGCTATCTTTTATCGTTGGATTTTCAGCAAAATCTTTGGCATTTTTTCCGTAGTTAGCATTTTGAACTGCGCAGGAAACTGTCGTTAATAAAATTATGATGGAAAGATATAATTGGTAAGTGTATCTCATATTTATCTGATTAAACGTAATCGAAGAATCTAAAATTAATCAAACTCTAACAATATTTAACAAAATTAAAATTAATAAGCTATAAATACTTTCTTAAATTTGTTTCAAATTGCTTTTATGGATATTTTAAAAATTTCGGAAGATTACGTTAAAAATTTATTCAAAGATAGATTATCTTCTGCTTATACTTATCATAATCTTGACCACACGATTCAGGTTGTAGATAAGATAAAAATCCTTGCAAAAGAAGAAAACGTTGGTCCCGAAGACACAGAAAATCTGATTCTGGCAGGCTGGTTTCACGATTTGGGTTACATCAGCGACTGCGAAAATCACGAGGAAGAAAGCAGGAAAGCGATGCAGGATTTTTTGAGACAAAATCAATTCAGTGAGGAAAGAATCCAAAAAATCGGCGAATTAATTCTCGCTACAGACAAGTTCTACAGACCAAAAAATCATCTGGAAGAAATCATAAAAGATGCGGATTTGTATCATTTGGCTTCGGATGATTATCTCAGAATTTGTGAGAATCTGAGACAGGAAATCAAGGAAGTTCATCATCAAAAATTCAGTAAACTGCAATGGGCGGAACTGAATATTACTTTTTTTGCCAAGCATCAATTCTATACCAAATTCGCTAAAGAAAATTGGCAGCCTGAAAAAGAAAAAAATGTTGAAAAAATACTTTCGTCCATCAAAAATATGAAGGAAAAGAAAAAAGAAAAAAGCAGTCTGAAAAAAGATAAAGCACTTCTGAACAAAAAGAAACTGGAAAAACTGGAGTCTCCGGAAAGAGGAATCGAAACAATGTTCAGAATCACGCTTAACAACCACACAAAACTGAGTCAAATTGCTGATAGCAAAGCAAATATCTTACTTTCTGTCAACGCTATCATTATTTCTATCGCCTTGTCAACACTGATTCCAAAACTAGACGCGCCGAGAAATGCGCATCTTGTAATTCCGTCATTTATGATGATTATGTTCAGTGTTGCTTGTATTATTCTGGCAATAATGTCAACAAGACCAAAGGTTTCTAGTGGAACGTTTACCAGGAAGGAAATCGAAGAGAAAAAAGTGAATCTTCTATTCTTCGGAAACTTTTACAAAATGCCTTTGGAAGAATATCTTTGGGCTATGAAAGAAATGATGACCGACAGACAATACCTCTATGATACAATGATAAAAGACCTTTATTATCTGGGAATTGTCCTGAACAGAAAATACAAATTACTGAGGCTGACTTACACAGTTTTCACAGTTGGAATTATCGCTTCCGTGATTGCTTTTGTAGCTGCTTTTTGGAATGTGATGGGTTAAAAAGCAGTTTATGTTTGATTATTAAAAAACTGATTTATTTCTTTTAAGAGCTGAAGAAATTTGTAAAACGAAAACTATCAATGATGCATTTGAAATTATTACAAAAGAGCTTTTGACGATTGAAAATAAATATATTAATGAATACTTACAAGGCTTAAATTATCTTCAATCTGACAAATGCCTACAATGGATCCAAGATAATATTTCAAGAACTGAAAATATATCTCTGAGCTGGGGACATCTCGCTGGAATATCAAAATTCAATTGGAACACTGCCGAAAAATGGCTTAACTCTGGTCGTCCATTAAGTCTGGTTGCTCTTGATGCTATAAATTTCTGTACAACAAAAGGAGAAAGATTAAATCAATCGCTAATTATGAGAGAAATCAATCCAAAAATGATCGATAATCCTAATTTAGAAGTTATTGCAAAAAAAATTTCAGAATATCAGATGAAAGATAATTCTCCTAGAGTAAAAAGAGTTGTTATAAGCATCTTACAAAACTTATTTGATTAATTAAGAATGAAATTTTAGATTTCTTCCACAAAATCATATTCCACATTCTTCGCATCATAATTAACCGCAACGCGCAAAGCTCTGAGTCCATTAATTCCTTGTAAATCTTCAACTTCCAATTCTTCTATTGTTGAAAGTACATTTTGGTCTTGAAGGATTTTTATCAATATCAAATATTCTTCACGCTCTCTTTCCTGAGAATAGATAATGCTGATTTTTCCAGGTTGCGTAATGCGTTCATCCGAATTTTTGACCAGAGATTTATCGATACGTTTTTTAATCATTTCGTAGCGCGCATTATAGCTTCCGTCCACATCAAAACGTTTCTCATCCATTCTGAATCTAATACTAATCGGCGTACTGTAAACCAAAATCAAAGACGAAACATCCAAAGAATAATCCAGCGTTTCTCTGTAGTTATTATACTTTAATTCGGTTTCACAAATCACACGTAACTGCCACAAACGTAGGTTTTTCAAGAAAATCGGGTCATAAGTCAAATCTGGTTCAATCGATGAACCAATATATATATTATGCTCTACGCCATCGGTTTTGAAACGCTCGTAATAAAACGGAAATCTGCGCTGTTGCTCTTCCTGACGCTTATCCAGAATGTCTGCTAAGGTTTTGTTGATGGAAGATAAACTATCATCAAATTTCTTTCTGAAATTGTAAACCAATTCAGTTTTAGAATCTAATTGCTTATGATAATCTGTAACTACCTGATTATAATTCACATTCTGAAGCTTGATTGATTCCAACAAAGGATGAACTTCCTGATGAATAAAATTCTGAACCTGGCTTTCTGTATCTGCTTTTAAATCTTTAGCCAACAATTCCTGAAAATGAATCAGTTTTAGATTAATTGATTCCAAATCATTGTCAGAACTCACATTTTTGAAAACATCAGAAATCAGCATCAGATTGATTTCCAAATCTTTTTTAATGGCCAAATTTCTGGAAACCGAAGAGTTTCTGATATCTGTTTGTCCAAAAAGTGGTGTCAGATTTTCGAAAGTGATTTCTCGGTAAGGCAAATCAAAT
Organism: Flavobacteriales bacterium UBA7519; assembly: GCA_002476905.1. Lineage (GTDB taxonomy): Bacteria > Bacteroidota > Bacteroidia > Flavobacteriales > Weeksellaceae > Epilithonimonas. Next base: position 6,492 of record DLND01000053.1, on the reverse strand, counting down.
TCTTCTCTGTAAAAACCGATATGGCGTTCCGCTTCTTGTCGGAATTTCCAATAAACACTGGGATGTATCGATGTATATTCTCTTTGGATAATTGCTTGGATTCTTGTTTCGATTCCATCATAAAGTCTGTCCATCGTATCTTCCAGATAAGGCATTACGATTTCCATTTTTTGAGCATTGATGCTGTTCAGCATTTTTTTTCTGGAAACAAGCTCGATAATTCCGAGAACTTTTTTATTCTTTATAATTGGAGCGAAAATCGCGCTTTTGATTCCAGCGTCGTAAAATTGTTTTGCAAAATCACTGTCCGGAAACTCTTTGTAAATCTTTTCAAAATCGGAAATGCTGAAATATTTTCTGGATTCTACCAACGCATTGAAATTCTTTTCGCAAAGCAATTCATTTTTAGAATGGTTGAATCCTGAGAGAATAAAACTATCAATCACACTATTGACAGGCGTTTTCACAAATTTATTTTCTCCGTGGTTGATTGACGTATATCCTAATTCCAAATCAGGAACCTGAAAAATCGAACGGAAGATTTTGTTCAATTCTGGTTTTAGGTTTTCATCATCTTCAAGATTAATAAGCTTAGTTTTGAGATTAGAAACAGCAATTTCGGTCGTTGCATCAAAGAAATTAACCACAGCAAAACCTTTCAGTTCCCAACTTTTTGAGGGGAATTTTTCTTTCCAAAGTTCGTAATCCTCAAAATTATCCAGTAATTCTGCAATCTCTTCTTCTGTCAATCTTTTGAAATTCTCCAATGGATTAACATCGATGAAATCAATATTATTCAGAAAGCGATAATGATTCACAATACCTTCTTCATTCGGAATATCAAAAATAAAAGGCATCGAAAAATTGAGCGGAACATTATAAAAATTTCTCAGAATAATGCAACAGCTCATCACATAAAAGCGATGCGGGTCAAGACCTTTGATGAACATATCAAAGTTTTCGCCAGCATTTTTAAGAATAGTCTGAAAACGCTGCGTAGGATTGAAAAAGAAATTATAAAAAGGAAAACCAATAGCTTTGATTTCGTTTCCTGTCAACATTGGTGGGAAAAGGTCTCTCAAAAGTTCTTTCATCAATGTTTCATTTTTCTTGAAGAAATCAAGATTCTTGATGCCATTTCTAAGTTCTGGAAACTCTTTCGTCTTTTCCAAAATCCTCTGATGTGACAGCGCATATTCTGGGTTATCAGAAGCTTCTGCTTCCATTTTTTGAATCAATTTTTCGAAAGAAAAATTAAGAATGAATGGGCTGTCGTAAAAGGCTTGGAACTTCATTGGTAAAAATCGATGCAAATGTAAGAATTATGAATATATTAATAAAGTCGAATGATGATTCCTAATACTTTAATTTCATTTCATAATCTACATAATAAAAATTTAAGTTATTATCAATGTGAAACATAGCTTAGAAATTATCTTTTAAATTTAAAATAATTCAAGATTATTAGATATATCTATCGTTTCATTATTAGATTTTAAAATTGTTACATTAAACGTATCTTTGCAAAAATTTTCAGAATACATTGAAAGATATCCGCACACTTTCCCTCGATCAACTCAAAGATTACTTCAGCACAATTGGCGACAAACCGTTTCGTGCCAAGCAAGTTTATGATTGGCTTTGGAGCAAGAATCTGCATTCTTTTGATGAGATGACGAATCTTTCTAAGAATCTTCGTGATAATCTTTCACGTGATTTTTTCATCAATCCTATTGCTGTCGATTTATTACAAAAATCAACGGACGGAACGATAAAAAATGGGGTAAAACTTCACGATGGATTGATGGTAGAATCTGTTTTGATTCCTACTGAATCCAGAAGTACAGCCTGTGTTTCTTCTCAAGTTGGATGTTCTTTGAACTGCGAATTCTGTGCAACAGCCAAACTGAAAAGAATGCGAAACTTGGAAGTGGCAGAAATTGTTGACCAAGTTGCACTGATTGACCGACAAAGTAAATTATATTTTGACAGACCGCTCACAAACATCGTGTTTATGGGAATGGGTGAACCGATGATGAATTATAAAAACGTTGTAGAAGCCATTCATAAAATCACAAAACCGGACGGTTTGGGAATGTCGCCAAGAAGAATCACAGTTTCGACATCCGGAATTCCGAAGATGATCAAAATGCTGGCGGATGAAGAATTGAAGGTTAAATTAGCACTTTCTCTCCATTCTGCAATCGAGCATAAACGTAATGAGATAATGCCTTTTTCTGAGAAATTTCCATTGACAGATATTATGGATTCGCTTCAATATTGGTATCAGAAAACTGGTTCTCCAATTACTTTTGAATATTGTGTCTGGAAAGGAATCAACGATGGCGATGAGGATATCAAAGCTTTGATTAAATATTGCAGACAAGTTCCAAGTAAAGTCAATTTAATCCAATACAATCCGATTGGCGAAGGGAAATTTGACCACAGAAGTATCGAAGCTGAGCAAAAATACGTCCGTGAACTGGAGAAAGCAGGAATCACAATTGTTGTAAGAAAAAGTCGTGGTGGCGATATTGATGCGGCTTGTGGACAATTGGCAAACAAAACCTCTGTATAACAGATCATTAACTTAGCTTTTATTAGTTATTTTATAGCAATTTAGATTGTAAATTTGTTTATCAAAACGGACTTAAGAATTTTTTTCTCTTTTTTATAACCTTACAAATTAATAAAATGGAATTCATTTTTGGTGAAAATGCACTGGAAAGTGTTTACGTTTGGGCAGTTCCTCTTCACGCCGTAGTTATCTTGGCAGAGATGATTTATAGCCACATAATGGAAGCACATCTTTACAGCAAAAAAGACCTGGCAACCAATATTTATCTTGCGTTAATGAACTTTGGGCTGGATCTTGTAATGAAGGTTTTTGCCATGTCAGTAATGTTTTTCTTTTACCAATACCGTATCTTTGATTTTAATCTTAGCACTTGGTATTATTGGGTTTTATGTTTTCTGGCAACGGATTTAGCGTATTATTTCCACCATCTAGCAGACCATCGCTCCAGAGTTTTTTGGGCCGTTCATATCACGCATCACAATTCGGAATATTTCAATTTGACAACAGGTTTCCGAAGTCCGGTTTTTCAACCATTGTATCGCTATATATTCTTTTCTCCGCTGGCTTTTTTAGGATTTAATCCCTGGTCAATAATGGTTTGTTACGCCGTTGGTCAGGTTTACGGAACTTGGGTTCATACGCAAACGATTAAAAAAATGGGAATTCTAGAATATATATTGGTAACACCTTCTCATCACAGAGTTCACCACGGTTGCAACATCAAATATCTGGACCGGAATATGGGAATGGTTTTTATTTTTTGGGATAAATTTTTCGGAACTTTTGAGCCGGAAGATCCTAAAGTCCCGGTGAAATTTGGTATCTACCCAAAAATGCCTGATGACGGACCAATGACTACTCTACTCTATGAATGGCGAAAAATCTGGCAAGATCTGAAACAGCCTAACCTAACAATCAGCGATCGATTTAATTACCTTTTTAATTCTCCCGGCTGGCGACACGATGGAACCGGAAAAACGGTAAAACAATATCAGAAGGAATATTGGGCGAAGAAAAATAAGACAAAAAATGAGTCTTAATTTCAAATTTAGGATTTACTTTTTATTTTGAATTTTACTAAAATGAGAAAACTTTTCATCCTTCATTTTTTGCTGATGTCATTTTTGGGATTCTCACAGAAAATTGAAAAACTCAATTTAAAAAAATATAAAATCGCAGTTCTCAGTGATTCTTTAAAAGAATCCTCTGGTCTGACAAATCTCGACGGAAGACTTTTCTCCTTTAACGACAGCGGAAACACCAGCGAAATTTTTGAAATAAAAGCGGGAAGTTCTTATATCAAAAAAACTTTCCAAACTGGACTCAAAAATATTGATTGGGAAGCGATTACGAATGACGGAGAAAACTTCTATGTTGGCGAATTCGGGAATAATTTGGGAACGAGGAAAGATTTGAAAGTTTATCAGATTCCTTTCAGAAATGATTCTCTGATTATTGATTCGATTAAAACAATTCCGTTCTTTTATCCTGAACAAAACGATTTTACACCAAAAAATACCAGTAATAATTTTGACGCAGAGGCAATGATTTTCTTGGATGGAGCTATTCATATTTTCACGAAAGAATGGATTACGAATACTGTTTCGCATTACGTCATCGATAAAAATCTGAGAGAAAATCAGCCTGCTCAAAAACTAGAAAGTTTCGATACTGGTTTTGTTGTAACGGATGCTTCTTTTTTTGGTAATAGACTTTATGTTGTTGGCTACACCAAAAATGCTTCGGTTTACATGATGATTTTCGAGAAAGATGAAACCGAAAACCTGTTTTTCAACAAGCCTTTGAAGAAGTTTTCTTTGGGAAGAGCTTTTACCATTGGTCAAATCGAAGGCATTACGGCGACGGAAAAAGGCGTTTATATTTCTGGAGAACGTTTTAATATCAAAATCAAAAAAGTACCTCAGAGTCTCTATTTTATTTCGTATAAAGATTTAGAATAATTATATTTGCTGAATAGTTTTTGGGTGAACTGACAGACAAATCCTCAACATAGCCCCGATGGAAGCGGCATCTTTTTTTGTTTGGCCTCGGATTGGATGTGGAAAACAAAAAAAGTATAGCGGACAGCGGGTGTGAATGCGGAAAAGATATACAAGTAGTCTTGCTCCTAAAAATTATTAATTTGTAAATGTAAACAGTGGCGAATACAGTAGAACTAATCAAATCTCCGATTTCTGACGAAATGAAACTTTTTGAACAAAAGTTTTATGAATCGATGAAAAGTAATGTTGCTCTACTGGATAAAGTCACGCGTTTTATTGTCACGACAAAAGGGAAACAAATGCGTCCGATGTTTGTTTTTCTCTGTGCAAAATTAGTCGGAAATGTGAACGAAAAAACATTCCGCGGCGCAAGTATGATTGAGCTGATTCATACTGCGACTTTGGCTCACGACGACGTTGTGGATGAGAGTTTCAAGCGCAGAAATTTCTTTTCTATCAATGCACTTTGGAAGAATAAAATTGCGGTTTTGGTTGGCGATTATTTGCTTTCGAAATCGGTTTTGCTTTCTACGGACAATAAGGATTTTGATTTGCTAGCAGTAATTTCCAGAACCATCCGAGAAATGTCTGAAGGCGAATTGCTTCAATTGGAAAAAGCCAGAAAGCTTGATATTACGGAGGATGTTTATTACGAAATTATCCGTCAGAAGACAGCAACGTTGATTGCGGCTTGTTGTGAAGTTGGGGTTTTGTCCAACGGCGTAGATGAAGCGACTGCGAAAAAAATGCAGGAATTCGGGACTTATACGGGAATGGCTTTCCAAATCAAAGATGATCTTTTTGATTATCAGACAAGTAATATCATTGGAAAACCTGTCGGAATCGACATCAAGGAACAAAAAATGACTTTGCCGTTGATTTATACTTTGAAAAATGCCAGTCCTGAGAATTACAAAAAATATTTCGCAACGATAAAACGTTATAACAAAGATTCTAAAAAAGTTCGTGAGTTGGTAGAATTCGTGAAATCTTCTGGTGGAATGGATTACGCCATCCAGACCATGAAAGATTATCAGCAAAAAGCGCTCGATATTTTAGCTGAATTTCCTGATAATGAAGCCAAAGCATCTCTTAAATTGATGCTGAATTATGTGATTAGCAGAAAATTATAAAAGCAATTTTAATAAATATTTAACCCTTTCAGAGTTTCAACTTTGAAAGGGCTTTTTAATTTAATTCCGTAATTTTGAAATATGAATAATTCTCCACTTGCCGAAATCCTACGTCCGAAAACTCTTGATGATGTTTTAGGACAAGAACATTTGACTGGGAAAAATGGAACGATCCGCAAAATGCTGGAAAATGACACCATCAATTCGCTTATTTTTTGGGGTCCGCCGGGAACTGGAAAAACGACGCTTGCGGAAATTATCTCTGAAAAATCAGGGAGGAAATTCTATAAATTATCTGCTGTTTCTTCTGGTGTGAAAGATGTGCGAGATGTCATTGATGAAGCTAAAAAGCAAAATCTTTTTTCTGGGAAAAGTCCTATTTTGTTTATTGATGAAATTCATAGATTTAATAAGTCTCAGCAAGATTCTTTGCTTCACGCTGTTGAAAAAGGTTGGATTGTTCTCATTGGCGCTACCACTGAAAATCCTAGTTTCGAAGTAGTTTCGGCTCTATTATCACGTTCACAAGTTTATATCCTGAAAGCATTGACTTTTGAAAAGCTAGAAGAATTAGCCGACATCAGCACTTCGAAATACAATGAAATCAATAACACCAAATTTTCTCTCGAAGAAAAAGAAGCATTCATCCAATATTCGGGAGGCGATGCGAGAAAGTTGATTAATTCCATAGAATTGGTTCTGAATCAATTCAAATCAGCTAAGAAAAACAAAATCTCCAACAAAGATGTTTTGTCTGTTCTTCAGGAAAATATGGCTT